>NZ_JAWPON010000170.1:0-888 GCF_033344315.1 Vibrio sp. 2132-1
ATTCGACCGTTTGACATTTTTAGCTCCTAGCTTCTGTTTTCAGATAGCGTTAACTATCTGGGTATACTTTCTCTTTATATTCGCACAAATCTTCAATAATGCAGCTTCCACAGCGAGGCTTTCTCGCTAAACAAGTGTAGCGACCATGAAGAATTAACCAGTGGTGTACATCGAGTTTGAACTCTTTTGGTACCACTTTTAATAGTTTTTGTTCGACATCATCTACCGTTTTTCCCATCGCAAACTTAGTACGATTTGAAACGCGATAAATGTGCGTGTCGACGGCAATGGTTGGCCAACCAAATGCGGTGTTGAGCACGACATTGGCGGTCTTACGGCCGACTCCTGGAAGAGCTTCAAGAGCGGCTCGATCTTCTGGTACTTCGCCATTATGTTTTTCTAATAAGATCTTACAGGTTTTGATGGTGTTTTCTGCTTTTGAGTTAAACAGGCCAATAGTTTTGATGTATTCCTTCAAACCATCGACACCCAAATCGAGAATACTTTGTGGCGTATTCGCAACGGGGAAGAGTTTGTCAGTGGCTTTGTTGACACTGACATCGGTCGCTTGCGCTGAAAGTAGCACAGCGATGAGTAACTCAAATGGAGAGCTCCAGTTCAGTTCCGTTTCAGGATTGGGGTTGTTTTCTCTTAATCGTTCAAGAATTTCTATTCTTTTTTCTTTGTTCATTGCTGACTTCCAAACCCGTCTTTGCGGTTTATGAAAAAGGCCCTACGAGTGGTAGAGCCTTGATTTTAGAATTCTTATATTATGCGTTAGTTACGCGAGCACGCTCAATGGCCGGTTTTTCTTCTTTCGGCTGACGAGCCTGAATTGAGCTGTCGATAACATTTTTCAACGCAATCAAAAGTCCTACACCGATGAAA
>NZ_JAWPON010000171.1:0-887 GCF_033344315.1 Vibrio sp. 2132-1
CCAACAGTTTTCATGTTTGCGCTGCCAAGCTCTTTGATTTGCGCTTCCGTCAAAGGAATCCCATGTGGAACCTCAGGACCTTTACTTTCTTTGCGGATAAAGCGTTTTACCATGCGGTCTTCCAACGAATGGAAACTGATGACAGATAAACGACCTTCAGGAGCTAAAATACGAGCCGCGCCTTTCAGCGCAGTATCAATTTCTTCTAGCTCACTGTTGATGTAAATACGGAACGCTTGGAAAGCACGCGTCGCTGGGTGCTTTTTCTCTTTAAAACTTTTTGGTGCTGCTTCAGAGATCAGTTTTGCCAACTGACCAGTACGAACCATTGGCTCGTTCTCTTCGTTTTCACGGTATTCCACAATCGCACGAGCAATACGACGAGCGTGTTTGTCTTCACCGAATTCACGAATCACCCAAGTGATGTCATCCAGATCCGCTTCCATCAACCATTGAGAAACCGGGATGCCTGAAGTTGGGTCCATGCGCATATCTAGCGGGCCATCTTTCATAAAGCTGAAGCCACGCTCTGCGTCATCCAGCTGAGGCGAAGACACACCAAGATCCAATAGTACACCGTCTACTTTACCAACTAGGTCATACTCTTCTGCGTATTGAGCCATGCCAGAAAACGGGCCATGAATAATGGTAAAACGAGGGTCGTCAATTTTGCCTGCTTCCGCAATCGCTTGAGGGTCACGGTCGATACTGTACAGTCGGCCATTTGGGCCAAGTTTGGATAAAATTGTACGGCTGTGACCGCCTCGGCCAAATGTTCCATCAATGTAGATACCATCTGGTTTGATAGCCAAGCCATCAATGGATTCATTTAATAACACGGAAATATGTTGGAAGGTTTCGGTCATAGCTTTCTCGTTGAATGATCT
>NZ_JAWPON010000172.1:0-887 GCF_033344315.1 Vibrio sp. 2132-1
CGCCTGGGTATTCCCAATCCAAATCAATGCCATCAAAGAAATCATATTGAGCAATCAACTCAACGGCACTTTTTGAGAATTGATCCATCGCTTGTTTGTTTTGCGCCATAGCATGGAACGGTTCAGACATTGTCCAGCCACCAAAAGAAGGAAGAATTTTGAGATCAGGATGTTGTTTCTTCATTTCGGCAAGTTGAGCGAAGTGACCTTTGTATGGCACGTTAACTGAGACAGCGCCAAAGTTCTTTTCCAGTGCCGCTTCGGTATCGACAATGATCGCCGTATAGGGATCTTTTCCTTCGCATTGTTTAGCTACTAGGTTTTGCACCGTTTCAGAGGCACCGGTATGAGGACCGCACATACTGAGAAACGCGTAAATCACATGTGTCAGTTTATCGGCGGGAATATCTTTCACCGTGTATGGGTTTTCTGCATTCGCGTACTGCCAATCCGCAAAGTAACCCGCTACGACTTTTTGCTCGGCGTGCGCCGCACCAGTTATCCCCATAATTAGTGCAGCAAGAAGTGTCTTTTTCATTGTTTTCTCCAGAGTAGGTGTACAAATTTAAAGCTACTCCTAGAGAATATTTTTAACTTGAAAACGAAATCAGGCTGCGAGTCATTTATAAATCCTCGCAGCCTGATTACATAAGTTGCATATTATTTGTGCTAACTCTCAGATGCCGCGTTACCGTGCATCTGCTCATCCAAGTTCAACACTGTCAAAGCGTTGCTTACACTGGTAGCAATCACGTCGATTGCACCGGTACGTAACGCACCAAGTAATGCAAGCGGTTTACTGTTTTCAGCAGCGATAGCAATCACTTCTGCGATTGGCCGAAACTCTTCAATTCCAAGGCCAATGACACGGTCACTCATTACGGTGT
>NZ_JAWPON010000173.1:0-883 GCF_033344315.1 Vibrio sp. 2132-1
AGGGAAGAAGATCATGGCGAACTCGCTTTACCAGAAGCACATCATCTCTATTCCAGAGCTTTCTCGTGAAGAGCTGGAACTTATCGTCGAAACTGCAGGTAATCTGAAAAAGGAACCTCGACCAGAACTGATTAAAAACAAAGTCGTTGCGAGCTGTTTCTTTGAGCCATCAACGCGTACTCGCTTGTCGTTTGAGACCGCGATTCAACGCATTGGTGGTGATGTCATTGGTTTTGATAACGATGGTAATACGTCTCTGTCGAAGAAAGGGGAAACGCTTTCTGATTCTGTACAAGTTATCTCTTCATACGTCGATGCATTTGTGATGCGCCACCCTCAAGAAGGTGCAGCGCGCCTTGCTTCCGAGTTTTCGAATGGCGTTCCAGTGATTAACGCGGGCGACGGTGCTAACCAACACCAAACTCAAACTCTGCTTGACCTCTACACCATCGCGGAAACGCAAGGTCGCTTAGACAACCTAAACGTGGCATTTGTCGGCGATTTAAAATACGGCCGCACCGTTCACTCACTGACTCAAGCACTGGCGAAGTTCAATAACATCCGCTTCTACTTTGTCGCTCCAGACGCATTGGCGATGCCAGAGTACATCTGCGAAGAACTCGATGAAGCTGGCATTGAATACAGCCTACACACAGAGATGGAAGCGGTAATTCCTGAGCTCGATATTCTTTACATGACTCGCGTTCAAAAAGAGCGTTTCGACGAGTCTGAATATGCGCACATCAAATCGGCTTACATTCTGACGGCGGCTCTATTGGAAGGCGCGCGTGAAAATCTAAAAGTACTGCACCCGCTACCTCGTGTTGATGAAATCACGACAGACGTAGATAAAACCCCACACGCGTACTACTTCCAGCAGGCA
>NZ_JAWPON010000174.1:0-881 GCF_033344315.1 Vibrio sp. 2132-1
ATCCAAACCTTGCATCAGCGGCTCTGGCATCGGTTTGCGATTTTGCTTGTAGTCAGGAAGGATTTCAGCGCGCCAACCTCTATCTTGTTCATGGTGATCAAACACCGCGATGATATGTGTTGGTTTCGCTTCGGAAAGAATACGCGTAAGGGTTCGCTGAGTCGTCGTGATGGTTCTTGCGATGTCAGTTGGATCCGGCTGTGCAGAGTGCACACGGCGAATCAAGTTGAGGGCATCAATAATAACAAGATGAATAGACATAATGACTTAGCAATAAAAAAGGGGCGTAATGCCCCTAGTGTAACGAATGCAAGCCAGACTATCGACCACCAATTTATGGATGGGCAATTCGATAGCATGGTTCATAATCAGAACCGCCTGGCAATTTCATTCGATGCTGTTCAACGAAGTCTTGCAGTAGCTTGTCGAGCTTCTTCATCAGTACAGGATCGCCATGAATGGAAAATGGACCTTTGCATTCGATTTCGCGAATGCCCTCGGCTTTGACGTTACCTGCCACAATACCAGAGAAGGCTTTGCGTAAGTTAGCTGCCAGAACCTGAGGTTCTTGATCTAAGTTCAAATTCAACCCTTCCATTGATGTATGCGTTGGGTCAAATGGCAGTTGGAAATCCGGTTCGATTTTCAATGACCAGTTGAAGCTGTAAGCATCGCCTTTTTCTTTACGGTGAAGGCGTACATCTTCCATCGAGCGCTTCATGATACGTGCAACTTCTGCAGGATCATCAATGACGATTTGGTAGTGTTTTTGACCTTCTTCACCTAAGGTATCGCGAATAAACGCATCGATAGAACGGAAGTATTCTTCGCTCTCTTTTGGTCCGGTTAACACAATCGGCATCGGCTGATCAGCATTGTCT
>NZ_JAWPON010000175.1:0-880 GCF_033344315.1 Vibrio sp. 2132-1
AATACTCTGAAATCTTAATGCGGAAACAATTTGGCAAAAATCACACAAAAAAGCAACAATTAAAGTATATTCCGCCGTAAAAACATTGAATACACGCACAATGAGCGAATAAAAATGCATTAACAAGTATTTAACCACTTTCATATCACCCCATTTTTGTGCGCCATGCACCAATAAAACTAGAAAAATGCTCTAAATATAGGCACAACATCACCTCACACCATAACCACACTATTCATGTGTGATAATTAACATTTACCAAACAATATATCGTACCAAAAGCGATTTTTCGGCATAAAATGTTACTAACAAAATAGTCGGCAAACATAAAAAACCAAAGTTAACCGGCTTCACCTAAGGCTAAAACGTGAGCACCACAACAAAACAGAGGAAACCTCCTCAAAGTTGCGATTATGCGCCCGTTATGCGGTTTAATGATTAAGCCAAAAGAACAGCATCACTTAAGCGTAAACGAAACTGCACAATTTGCTGACGGATTGCCTCTTTACGATGCGATTTAGAGTGGGATAATAGGCTTTCGACGCCAGTGACTAAGTAGTGAATGAAAGGAGCCCCTGTGCTTAAAGCGATTTTTTTTGATATGGACGAGACGTTATGTGGCACATCCCAAGCAGACAAAGCTGCAGGGCAAAAATTTGCTGCCTGGATTCAACAAACGTATCCCCAAGTCTCTGATCCTCAAGCATTCTTACAACGCTACTTGCAAGGGGTATATAAAAAGCTCAACGCAGAGTTTCCTCAGCTGGTTGCTCTTCTTCCAGACGAAAATGCTTTTCGCTGTGGTCTGATCCAAACGATTTTGGCGGAGAACGGCATCCACATCGATGCAGAGCAAGCTCAGCAAGCACAACACTATTTT
>NZ_JAWPON010000176.1:0-879 GCF_033344315.1 Vibrio sp. 2132-1
TAGCGTTCAATTCCGCTATTGTGATCGCTTATTGGCGTTCATTAGGCAAAGCTTAGAAGAATCGGGTTTGCCTGCTGAGCAATTTGATGTCGAGGTAACCGAGAGCTTGTTGTTTAACCATGATGATGAATTGGTAGACATGCTGGATAACCTACGTGCGCTCGGTACCAAGCTGACGATTGACGACTTCGGTACGGGCTATTCTGCACTGAGTTACTTGCAGAAGTTCCCGTTTGACCGTCTGAAAATCGACCGCAGTTTTATGCAAAACGTGTTTGAGAACGACTCTGATCGTGAACTGGTCAACGTGATCATTGCTATGGCCAAAGCCTTGCGTCTTAAAATTGTCGCAGAAGGTATCGAAGAGCAACGCCATGTGGATTATCTCAACGAGCTAAACTGTGAGTTCGGCCAAGGTTTCCACTATAGCCGCCCTGTGCCAGCGAAGGAGTTTGAGCAACTTCTAAACCAACCTACTTGGTCATAACTCCTTTCAATACAACCTCATAGAAAAGCATTGATGTTATTTGTTCCTCAAATTCATTAATGCTTTTCCACCTTGAGGGATAATCGTTTTCCTTTCCTTGTTTTACACTACAATTAATTGATAGCTGATGGCCTGTGACGCCCGTCACGTAAAGGCTAAACCAAATTCGAAACGAGTGAAAACTCGTCAAAACAACCAGGAAGGAATTGCGAATGTCTTCTGCATTTTACCAACAGATTCAACAGCAAATTGAAGAAGTGAAGGCTGAAGGTCTTTACAAAGCAGAGCGTATCATTACCTCTCAACAGCAAGCCGCTGTTAAAATCTCGACAGGTGAAGAAGTACTGAACTTTTGTGCGAACAACTACCTAGGCCTAGCAAACCATCCAGCG
>NZ_JAWPON010000177.1:0-879 GCF_033344315.1 Vibrio sp. 2132-1
GGCGTCAGGTTTGTCCGGCTTCCATCCTAATTATTCTTGGTTCGTGGCTCACTCTCGGCCTGTCGTGTGTAGGTGGTTTGTTCTTTGGTGCTGATTTTTCAGGGTCAGTCCAGGCTGCGTTTTTTGTTGAGATTCAGTTCGGTGAGTTTGTCTTTCTAAAAGCCGATTGACGCGCTGAAAGGGCGCTTTCTCTGGTGTGGTGAGTTCACGTGGTTTCAGCGACTTTGTTGAAAGTCCGCACTGTGAGATTGTCTTTCCAAAAGGTCTTTTTGGTGTTGTCAGTCTGTTTTCTGCCGCGTTGCATGTTCCAAGTGGTTTCAGTGACAGGCGCTTTGAAACTGCGCCTGATTTGGGTTTTTTAAAACACGTAAAACTAGTGTTGGCAAAGCGGCAATCAACTTCAAATCAAAGCTTTAGGTTTGGCAACTAACAAAGCATTCAAGAGGGATTCACAACGCTTGGCAGTTTTGGTTTGAATTAGCTTAAGTGTTTACGGCACAATGGTTTAGTTGGGGGGGAATGCGTTGTTCACCCCTTAATGCGGCGTTAGGCGACGGGTAGGAAAGTTCTTTGTTCTCATCTTCTTAGTACTCTTTGAGCGTTTGTTTATCTAAGTCGGCAATTAAGCGTTGTCGGCTCAAATTCTTGAACCTCTCCAGCCGTAAAACATGCCAAAATTCGTGGGTTGCCTCATTGATTTTCATTGCCGGTTGGTGCTGAATTTTGCTGGCTCAAAGTGTGGAAAGGGCAAGTTAATCGAGGCTTTCGTTCTCGCTTTAAGTTTGCAGCTTTAAGTTTCGCTTCCTCAAAAGCAACTTGAACGCTGAAAGTCTGTATTTCGTGGTTGTTGAAATTTCGGCTGAAACAAAGTGGCTTTTA
>NZ_JAWPON010000178.1:0-876 GCF_033344315.1 Vibrio sp. 2132-1
TTGTTGAATCTTGAGTACGGCCAGCAAGAGTACGAACTTCGTCCGCTACAACAGCAAAGCCACGGCCCGATTCACCAGCGCGCGCTGCTTCAATAGCGGCGTTAAGAGCAAGCAAGTTTGTTTGATCTGCGATATCACGGATAACATCAACCACAACGTTGATTTGGTTCGATTGCTGTTCAAGCTCTGAAACTGTATCACCAGCAGCGCCGATAACATTTGCTACTTCACCAATCGCATCAACCATGCTTTGTGTTTCACGCACACCAAGTTGTGTACGGTGGTTTGCATCGTTTGCTTGGCTCGCTGACTCTTCCGTGTTGCGTGCAACGTCGGCTACCGCAGCTTTCATTTCCGTCATTGCTGTTGCAACGTGCGTGATTTGTAGCTGTTGGTCTTTCATGCCAGAAGCAGAAAGCTCAGAGATTTGGTTCATCTCTTCTACTGCACTGCTCAATTGCGTTACAGCGGCAATAACGTTGTCGATAACTTGGCGTAGGTCGTTTTGCATCTTAGTCGTTGCATCTGCCAACTCGCCCAGTTCATCGTTACCAATCAATTTACGATCGATGTCTTTAGAAAGGTCACCTTTTGCAATCGAGTTTGCTTGTTCCACAACAAGTTGTAGTGGGCCACAAATCAAACGCGTTAGAACAAGCGTCATAACAATCATGATCACTAGAATGGTCACGTTGCTCGCGATGGATGAGCTGCTCAAACCGTTCACTGAAGAAAGGATGTGATTTTTGTTGCTGTCCATTGCGACTTTCAACAAGCGGATTAGCTCGTTTAGATCAGAATCGACGGCTTCGAAGTCGTTTAAAGAGTTAGATAGAACAGCGAGCGCTTCGGTTTTGTTGCCTGCTAACATCGACT
>NZ_JAWPON010000179.1:0-873 GCF_033344315.1 Vibrio sp. 2132-1
TTGTATTTATACCACCCGTTAAGCTTTTCTACGTCAGTGACGATGTTTGCAAATGCTTACAAGTGCAAACAGTAGCGATTTGCTTGCTCATAACTGAAAGACAGGCGTCGCTCGCCTGTCTTTGATGCGCTCAACAAACATTGGCTTGTTCGTTATGTTCTCTCTCGCCGTTAATTCACATTGGCTGTTGCTACCGCGATAGAGTCGGAAAACGACAGCGTGAAATCTTGCTCTGTATTGAGCACTTTGGCTGGAAACTCTAAGCTTAATTGCGCGTGTGGCGCGACTTCCGAAGCAATACTGGTGATGAATTTTCGAGTTTCTCCAGGAGAGATCGACAAGCTGTTTCCACCTTTGGATGAAAGCTCGGCAATGCCCATCGTTTGCAGCGTGTTGCCTGCCGTATCAGCCAGATGCAGCAAAGATTCTGACTTATAGACCAACTCTCCACTTTCGGTGCGATAGGCGCTAAATGTGTTGAAGTTTGGCTGTAATGAACCTTGAGAACCTACGTTTGTGACGGAAAACATCACGTTAGAACCATCAAAATTCTCGACTTTCACCAACACGTTACCGTCTTGGTAACGAGCGGCTGCCGCAGCACTTGCTTGCTGTTTCTGCCTCTGTTTTTCTTTTTCAATGTTGCTCAATTGGTTTTGCTCGTTTGCTAGGCGGTTTTCAGCCATCGCGTACGATTGATCCACCATTGCCAACAGCGCTGGGATTGAATACAGCGTTAGACCTTCCAAATGGTCAAAGTCGATTTTGGCATGCTGAGTAAGTTCGTGATTCGAGAACTGGCAGTAGCCATCAATCAAGCTAACGAACGCGACTTCAAAAGTGCCCTGTAATCGGCTTACTTCGTGTGCGGCT
>NZ_JAWPON010000017.1:0-110793 GCF_033344315.1 Vibrio sp. 2132-1
GGTGGCTACGACGGGATTCGAACCTGTGACCCCATCATTATGAGTGATGTGCTCTAACCAGCTGAGCTACGTAGCCAAAACCATATTTTTGTTCTCAACGCTTTGTTGCCTTGTCGTTGGGAACGGCGCGCATTATGCGAAGTTGAGTGAGATCCGTCAACAGTTTTTTTTAATAAATTTCGGAAAAAACCTCGTTCGCTTCCTTTTTAAACAAAGAGGCGTGTTTATGATCTAAAACTGGAAATAAATTAGCTTGCAGTTGCGTAATTTATTTTTGTTCATTTACTTAAGGTATTAAAAAAGCCAGCTTAACAGCTGGCTTTTAGTGTAAATGAAGTGTTTAGAATTCATTCATTTAATTAAACATTGAAGCGGAAGTGTACAACATCGCCATCTTTTACGATGTAGTCTTTACCTTCTAGACGCCATTTACCTGCGTCTTTTGCGCCATTTTCACCATTGAATTGGATGAAATCGTCGTAACCAACTACTTCTGCACGAATAAAGCCTTTCTCGAAGTCAGTGTGGATCTTACCTGCCGCCTGAGGCGCAGTTGCACCAACAGGGATTGTCCAAGCACGTACTTCTTTAACACCTGCTGTGAAGTAGGTGTGTAGAGTCAGTAGTTCGTAACCAGAGCGAATTACACGGTTCAGGCCCGGCTCTTCGATCCCCATATCTGCTAGGAATTCTTCGCGATCTTCATCTTCTAGTTCAGATAGTTCAGATTCGATAGCTGCACATACAGGTACAACGACATTGTTTTCTTTTTCTGCGAACTCACGAACCGCATCTAGATATGGGTTATTTTCGAAGCCATCTTCGTTTACGTTTGCAATGTACATAGTTGGCTTCAGTGTTAGGAAGTTTAGGTAGCCGATTGCTGCTAACTCTTCTTTAGATAGCTCAACTGTGCGTGCCATGCCGCCTTCAGTTAGTACTGGTAACAGTTTTTCTAGTACGGTTAGTTCAAATTTTGCGTCTTTATCGCCGCCTTTTGCCTTCTTCGCGTTACGTTGAATCGCTCGCTCACAAGAATCAAGGTCAGCCATTGCAAGTTCAAGGTTGATCACTTCGATATCTTCGATAGGTGAAACTTTACCTGAAACGTGAACAATGTTTTCGTTTTCAAAACAGCGTACAACGTGGCCAATCGCGTCTGTTTCACGGATGTTAGCTAGGAATTTGTTACCTAAACCTTCACCACGTGATGCACCAGCAACAAGACCAGCGATGTCCACGAACTCCATCGTCGTTGGAAGAACTCTCTGTGGGTTAACGATCTTAGCTAGTGCGTCTAGACGTAGATCTGGCACAGGAACCACACCAGTGTTTGGTTCAATGGTACAGAACGGGAAGTTTGCTGCTTCGATACCCGCTTTAGTTAGTGCGTTGAACAGAGTTGATTTACCTACGTTAGGTAGACCAACGATGCCACATTTAAAACCCATGATAGTAACCTTATTCAGCTTTGAACGTGTGGAGGCGATTTTGTGCTTTAGATAGGCCATCCTTAATCAGGATATCTAGACAACGAACAGCCTCATCAGCTGCTGCATCTAAAAGCTCTTGCTCTTTAGCTGGCGCTTTACCTAATACAAAACCCGCCACTTTATCTTTGTGTCCCGGATGACCAATGCCAATACGAAGACGATAAAAATCTTTGTTATTGCCCAGTTTGCTAATGGTGTCACGCAGACCGTTGTGTCCACCGTGACCCCCACCTTTTTTAAACTTAGCGACACCTGGCGGTAAGTCTAGCTCGTCATGAGCAACCATGATCTCTTCAGGTTTAATTTGATAAAATTTCGCAAGCGCTGCGATCGATTTACCTGATAGATTCATGAAGGTGGTTGGGATAAGCAAACGGAGATCCTGGCCATTGACCATAATGCGTCCTGTTAGACCAAAAAACTTTGGTTCGTTCTTCAGTGTAACGTTGTGAACGCGTGCTAATTCTTCTACAACCCAAGCGCCCGCATTGTGACGAGTTCTGGCGTATTCTGGTCCTGGATTAGCAAGACCAACAAGAAGTTTGATTTGTTGACTCAAGGTTAGGATCTCTCTGGAATCTCAAAAAGCGCAGTATGATAGCACAGAAAACTCGCGGTGGGCGACCAAGGGATTTTCTAGTTATCAGTACAAATAAAAAAACACCCCAAAGAGGGGTGCTTTTGAAATCAGTGTAACTGAAATGTTCGTATTAGTTGAACATTGCAGAGATTGACTCTTCGTTGCTGATACGACGAATCGCTTCAGCTAGCATGCGAGATAGGCTTAGTGTTGTCACTTTACCTGTTGCAGCCATCTCTTTAGACAGAGAGATAGAGTCAGTTACGATAACTTGGTCAAGAACTGAGTTCTTGATGTTATCCGCAGCGTTGCCTGAGAATACTGCGTGAGTAGCGTAAGCGAATACACGCTTAGCACCGCGCTCTTTTAGTGCTTCAGCTGCTTTACATAGTGTGCCACCTGTGTCGATCATGTCATCAACGATCACACAGTCACGACCTTCAACATCACCGATTAGGTTCATTACTTCAGAAACGTTTGCACGTGGACGACGCTTATCTACGATTGCGATGTCGATGTCGCCTAGTGCTTTTGCTGTTGCACGAGCACGAACAACGCCACCTAGGTCAGGAGATACCACTACAGGGTTATCTAGACCGCGAGCCTGCATATCTTCAAGTAGCACTGGCGTGCCGAAGATGTTGTCTACAGGTACATCGAAGAAGCCTTGAATTTGCTCTGCGTGTAGGTCGATAGTTAGAACGCGGTCAACACCAACGTTAGATAGGAAATCAGCAACAACTTTTGCAGTAATTGGCACACGCGCAGAACGTACACGACGGTCTTGGCGAGCGTAGCCGAAGTAAGGGATAACTGCAGTGATACGGCCTGCTGAAGCACGGCGCATTGCATCAATCATAACAACCAATTCCATTAGGTTGTCGTTAGTCGGTGCACAAGTGGATTGAATGATGAAAACATCGCTACCACGAACATTCTCATTGATTTGAACTGCAACTTCGCCATCAGAAAAGCGAGAAACAGATGCATCACCAAGAGAGATGTAAAGACGATCAGCAATACGTTGGGCTAGTTCAGGTGTTGCGTTACCAGCAAATAGCTTCATATCAGGCACGGTGGAAACCTCGGGTTTGCGTCCAGTTTAAATAGGTCGGTGTGAGGCTGATTGGTATTCAGCCAAAGTCTCTTTTAATGGCGAAATATTGCGCCCTTGAGCGACAAATGCCGAGACTTTATCAGAGAGTTGTGCAAGGATAGTTTCTGCTTCAGATTTGCTCGAAAATTCAGCAAAAACGCAAGATCCTGTCCCCGTCAATCTTGACGGCGCGTATTGTAGCAGCCAAGAAAGTTGCTTATCAACCTCTGGGTAGAGCATTCGTACAATTTTTTCGCAATCGTTTACGCTTGGCGTATTTAAAAGTGTTTCTAGATCTCGTTTTGGGGTGTTTCGCGTCAAATCTGGATGACAAAAAACGTCGACGGTTGCGATAGATACATTCGGTCTGACGACTAAATACCACTTTTCTTCGGGATAAGCAGGAGAGAGTTTTTCACCAACACCTTCAGCAAAAGCTGCAAATCCGCGCACAAATACGGGCACGTCTGCGCCCAGTTTTAAACCAATTTCAGCCAGTTCGTCGTCAGTTAGATTCAGTTGCCATAAGTAATTCAGTGCCACTAATGCTGTAGCTGCATTCGATGAGCCCCCACCAATGCCTCCACCCATAGGCAGCACTTTCTGTAGCTCAATATGCGCGCCAAAAGGGCAGTTTGAGTAAGTTTGAAGCGCGGTTGCTGCTTTCCAAATTAAATTGTCTTGAAGGGGCACACCTTCTATGTCTGGAGAAATCGTAATATCACCAGAATGGTTCGCTTGAATGGTGAGCTCATCGCCGTGATCGACGAATTGGAATAAGGTTTGTAACTCGTGGTAGCCATTCTCTGTACGGCCGTTGATATATAGAAAGAGATTCAATTTCGCTGGTGATGGCCAGCGTGTTGAAAGTTCAATCATTGGGTGATGTTCCATTTTGTGATCACTAGATTTATTTTGACATCAGCTGTGGTGAGTTTCAGCTTATTTGGCAGAGGGAGAGACTGTTCATGCCATTGAACGTCGCCATATCGTTGATAAGCAATACTCCAATCATTTAAACCAATTTGTTTGTTTAACGCTTGCAGTGTATTGGTTGGAGACAGTTGGAATTTGTCGGCATCGGTCGGTAGACCTAATAGCCAGTCAGGCATGTGATCGACGGGCATCATTAACCCTGTAAGACGGTAAATCAGCTGGTTAGCACTGCGAGAAGAAAGGACCTGATCGTCGTAAGTTTCTACTGTGGCGCCTTGTGGGGTGATGGTGAGCTTTAATGCCGTTTGTCCGAGAATCGTTGTTAAACGCAACTGGCTTAGTGCTGAAGAATGTTTCCAGTAGAAGTTTAAATTTTGTCTTTGGTCTGGGCCAATATAACCAAGTTTCCCCGTTGCTTGAAAATCTCGGATGGTTTCGAGTCGCTGCTCATGAGCTTGCCATTCAACGCTGGTAACACTTTCAGGAACGGACGAACAACCAGCGAGCAGTAAGCTCGACAAGAAAAAAAGAATAAAGGAGCGTAACGTCATGTTTGATGGCTTATTAATCAGTTTCATCGGGAATCGCTCACAACTATAGCATTGAAAAGTCGCACTTAGGAAAACAAATCCGGCTTACCCTTTCAATAAATGCGTGCTTACAGTAAAATTCTGGACCTATTTTATAACCTATCCCAGAGATACCACGTTAGATGTCCTTGCTTGCTATTGGAATTAATCACAATACAGCGTCTGTCGACTTGCGAGAGAAGGTGGCGTTTGGTCCGGATAAACTCGGCCCTGCACTCGAGCAACTTAGAGAGCACGAAGCGGTTAACGGCAGTGTGATTGTTTCAACCTGTAACCGAACTGAGTTGTACTGCGATGTTAAGCAAGGAGCGCGAAACAAGTTGATCGATTGGCTTGCTCAATTTCATCAAGTGAGCCGCGAAGATTTAATGCCGAGTTTGTATGTTCATGAAGAACAAGCTGCAATAAAGCATTTGATGCGCGTATCGTGCGGTCTTGACTCTCTGGTGTTGGGTGAGCCTCAAATTTTAGGGCAGGTAAAGCAAGCATTTTCTGACTCGCGAGATCATCAAGCCGTCGATGCCTCGATTGATAAACTGTTTCAAAAGACGTTCTCAGTCGCCAAACGGGTGAGAACAGAGACAGATATTGGTGGTAATGCCGTGTCCGTGGCTTATGCGGCATGTACACTGGCAAAACATATTTTTGAGTCGTTATCAGATTCAACCGTGCTTTTAGTTGGTGCGGGTGAGACGATTGAATTGGTCGCGAAGCATTTAGCGTCCAACGGTTGCACAAAAATGATTGTCGCGAACCGCACTAAAGAGCGCGCGCAAGGCTTAGCGGACCAATTTGGCGCAGAAGTGATCAGTTTGAACGAAATTCCTGAACATTTGGCGAAAGCGGATATTGTGATTAGCTCAACGGCGAGCCCATTGCCTATTATTGGCAAAGGTATGGTCGAAACGGCTCTAAAGCAGCGCCGACATCAACCTATCTTGTTAGTCGATATTGCGGTGCCGCGAGATGTAGAGTCGGAAGTCGGTGAACTGAACGACGCATATCTGTATTCTGTTGATGACTTGCAATCTATCATCGACAGCAACATTGAGCAGCGTAAAGTCGAAGCGATTCAAGCTGAAGCGATTGTTAGTGAAGAAAGCGCTGCGTTTATGACATGGTTGCGTTCACTGCAAGCCGTCGATAGTATTCGCGACTATCGCAAATCAGCCAACGAAATTCGTGAAGAGTTACTGAGCAAAAGTTTGCAATCTTTAGCGGCAGGCGCAGATCCGGAGAAAGTGCTGCGCGAGCTGAGTAATAAACTCACCAACAAACTGATTCACGCTCCAACTCGCGCATTGCAAAGTGCAGCAGAGCAAGGCGAACCAGCAAAATTAACGATTATCCGCCAAACACTTGGCTTGGATGATCTATAACTCACGCTTTTTATTAAGAAAACGACACTATGAAAGCCTCTATTCTGACTAAGCTAGAAACGCTAGTAGAACGTTACGAAGAAGTTCAACATCTTCTTGGTGATCCTGATGTAATTGGAAATCAGGACAAATTCCGTGCTCTATCAAGAGAGTACTCTCAGCTAGAAGAAGTAACCAAGTGCTTCCAAGCTTATCAACAAGCACAAGAAGATCTTGTCGCCGCTGAAGAGATGGCAAACGAAGACGACGAAGAAATGCGTGAAATGGCGCAAGAAGAAATCAAAGAAGCGAAAGCGACGATTGAGCGTCTTACTGATGAGTTACAGATTCTTCTTCTGCCAAAAGATCCGAACGATGATCGTAACTGTTTCCTAGAAATTCGTGCAGGTGCGGGTGGCGACGAAGCGGGTATCTTCGCGGGTGATCTATTCCGTATGTACAGCAAGTACGCAGAAAAGCGTGGCTGGCGCATCGAAGTCATGTCTTCAAACGAGGCAGAGCACGGTGGTTACAAAGAGATGATCGCGAAAGTAAGCGGCGACGGTGCGTACGGCGTGTTGAAATTTGAGTCAGGCGGTCACCGTGTACAGCGTGTTCCAGCAACAGAGTCTCAAGGTCGTGTGCATACTTCTGCTTGTACAGTAGCAGTAATGGCGGAAATCCCTGAAGCGGATCTGCCAGAAATCAAAGCAGCAGACCTGAAAATCGATACGTTCCGTGCATCTGGCGCGGGTGGTCAGCACGTTAACACCACGGATTCTGCAATCCGTATTACCCACTTACCAACGGGTACGGTAGTAGAGTGTCAGGATGAGCGTTCACAGCACAAGAACAAAGCGAAAGCAATGGCGGTTCTTGCTGCTCGTATCGTTCAAGCGGAAGAAGAGCGTCGTGCCGCAGAAGTGTCTGATACACGTCGTAACCTTCTAGGTTCTGGTGACCGTAGTGACCGTATTCGTACATACAACTACCCACAAGGTCGTGTGTCTGATCACCGTATCAACCTGACCATCTATCGTTTGAACGAAGTGATGGAAGGTGACCTGCAGAGCTTGATTGATCCTGTGATTCAAGAGCACCAAGCAGACCAACTTGCGGCGCTCGCAGAGAACGGCTAATCGATGAGCCAAGTTCAATCGATTGAGCAAGCACTGAAAAGTGCGACGGCGAAACTGGCAGAAGGCGGCAAAGAGTCGCCTTCTCTCGATGCAGCTGTACTCCTTTGCCATGTCCTTGGCAAACCACGAACTTATCTACTGACCTGGCCAGAAAAAGCATTAGAAGCAGAGCAACAAGCAAAATTCGACGCTCTACTTGAACGACGTTTAACTGGTGAACCCGTCGCTTATATTATTGGTGAGCGAGAGTTTTGGTCTTTACCGTTCAAAGTTTCTCCCTCTACCTTGATCCCAAGACCGGATACAGAACGTTTGGTCGAGGTTGCACTCGATAAGACCTACGAGCAAACTGGGCCTATTTTAGATCTTGGAACGGGGACGGGGGCAATTGCTATCGCACTCGCATCTGAAATGCCAAAACGTCAAGTGATGGGCGTAGATCTCAAACAAGAAGCGAAAACACTTGCAGAGTACAATGCTGAGCAGCTAAACATCAAAAATGTGACCTTTGCTCAAGGCAGTTGGTTTGAGCCTATTACAGAAGGTACGAAGTTTGCTTTAATTGTCTCCAATCCGCCGTATATTGATGAAAAAGATCCACATTTATCCCAAGGTGATGTGCGCTTTGAGCCAAAATCTGCATTAGTTGCTAAAGAGAATGGCTTAGCTGATATTCGTCATATCTCGGATCTTGCTCGTCAGTATCTTGAAGTGGGCGGTTGGCTGGCATTTGAACATGGTTATGATCAAGGTGAGGCGGTGCGTGAGATAATGCGTGGCTTTGGTTACCAACAGGTCGCTACGGAAAAAGATTATGGCGGTAACGATCGAGTAACGCTTGGTTGTCTGGCCAGTTAATCATGGAAGTCAGCAAACACTAACTAAAAAGAGAAGAAAAATGTACGTAGCTCTAAAACACATACACTTAGTGACGATCGCTCTCAGCGCGACGCTACTATCGATCCGATTCGTGTTAATGATGATGAACTCACCGAAGCGAAATAATCGCTTTTTGAAAGTGTTTCCCCACATCGTTGATACTGCATTGCTAGTGTCAGGTATCGCGCTTATTTTCATTACGGGTTTCATCCCGTTTACCGATGCCGCACCGTGGTTAACAAACAAAATCACCTGCGTACTGGCGTACATTGCGCTTGGATTCTTCTCATTGAAACTTGCGAAAAACAACCTACTGAAGATATTTGGCTTTTTCGGCGCATTAGGTTGGTTGGTCATGGCTGCAAACATTGCTGTGTCTAAGAGCCCTACGTTATTTGGATAGACGTCATGTTAGAGTTTTTTGACGAAGATTTTGACAATATACCGTTGGTGGAGGGTGCGCTTGAGCTAAACAAAGCGATTAACCCAGAAACCAAAGTACATTGGGCGAAACAAGAGTTAGAGCGTCTTTACAAAGATGCAGAAGCCACGCTTGTTCATGAAACCGATGAAGAGCAACGATTTGATGCATTCCTACGACTGTTTTTCCACGAGTGGGGGTTTAAAGGCGACGAGCAGGAATACTTTATTTCGGACAACAGCTTCATCGATAAAGTGTTGGAGCGCAGAAAAGGTATTCCTGTGAGCTTAGGTTCGATTTTGTTATACCTAGGCAAAAAGCTGGGGTTCCCGTTGAAGGGAGTTACTTTCCCTACTCAGTTCCTGTTAAAAGTCGACTGGATGCATAAGAAGCCAGACTACATCAACCCATTTAATGGTGAGTATGTAGGTGAAAGGATTCTTCAAGCTTGGCTTATTGGCCAAGAAGGACCGCTAGCTCAGCTAAAGCCTGAACATTTTGAGGAAGCTGACAACCCAACAATTATTGGTCGCTGGTTGGCGTTGATTAAAAGTGCGATGTTGCGTGAAGAGCATTATACGCTGGCATTACGTTGTACAAATCTTGCTCTAACATTTGTGCCAGATGACCCATACGAAATTCGTGACCGTGGTTTTATTTTCCAACAGCTAGAGTGCCCTCAAGTAGCGGTATCAGATTTTCAGTACTTTATTGACCAATGCCCTGACGATCCGGCTTCCGAGCTACTAAAATCACAAGTTAATGTGATGAGTGAAACGCACGTCACACTTCACTAATTTTATCGATGTGCCGAACGGTGGCGTATCGTGGACAGAAAAAGAGAATCAAAATGGAACAGAAAATCGTTAATATCGGCGACATTCAGGTTGCTAACGACAAGCCATTCACCCTATTTGCAGGTATGAACGTTCTTGAGTCTCGTGATCTTGCGATGCAGATCTGTGAGCACTACGTAAAAGTAACGGAAAAACTTGGTATTCATTACGTATTTAAGGCGTCGTTTGACAAAGCAAACCGCAGTTCTGTTCATTCATACCGCGGTCCAGGTCTGGAAGAAGGTATGAAAATCTTTCAGGAGCTGAAAGACACTTTTGGTGTAAAGATCATCACGGACGTTCACACTGAAGCGCAAGCTCAACCTGTCGCTGACGTGGTAGACGTTATTCAGCTTCCTGCATTCCTAGCTCGCCAAACTGACCTTGTTGAAGCTATGGCCAAAACAGGTGCGGTTATCAACGTGAAGAAACCTCAATTTATGAGCCCTGGTCAAGTGGGAAACATCGTTGAGAAGTTCGCAGAGTGCGGTAACGACAAGATCATCCTATGTGAGCGCGGTTCTTGCCACGGTTACGATAACCTAGTTGTAGACATGCTTGGTTTTGGTGTGATGAAAAATGCTTCGAAAGGTAGCCCAATCATCTTTGACGTAACGCACTCACTACAAATGCGTGACCCATCAGGCGCAGCATCTGGCGGCCGTCGTGAGCAGACAGTTGAGCTTGCAAAAGCGGGTCTAGCGACAGGCATCGCAGGTCTATTTATCGAAGCGCACCCAAACCCAGACCAAGCGCGTTGTGATGGCCCATCTGCACTGCCTCTAGACAAGTTAGAGCCATTCTTAGCACAAATGAAATCGCTTGATGATCTGATCAAGAGCTTTGCAGATATAGATATCAAGTAAACGCCAGATGACTGGTGGTAACAAATACTATAGCCAACCGAGTGTTGGCTATTTTTTTATCTGAAAAGCCGTGAATTCTCAAACTTGTTACTGATGAATTTGTTATTGCTAAACAATGCATCATAATTATTAAATCAATGTGTTAGGGTGCACGTGGTTTTCAAATAGATCGAATGCTTAAAATGTGCTTCAGTAATCCCAATAAGAAAAAGGTAAATAAATGAATCAGCGTCTGATGATCAAAACTGTTTTGAGTGCCGCTATCTTGGCCTCGTTAGCTGGGTGTGCTACGCAACCTGCACCAGAATGGAATGCCGATACAACCTATAAATTGACCGTGTTGCACACTAACGATCATCATGGTCGCTTTTGGCAAAATCGATACGGTGAATATGGCATGGCGGCGCGTAAAACGTTAATCGATGATTTGCGCGAAGAAATACAGGCTGAGGGGGGCAGCGTGTTACTGCTTTCTGGTGGTGACATCAACACAGGAGTACCTGAGTCTGATTTACAAGATGCCGAGCCGGATTTTAAAGGCATGAGCAAAATTGGTTACGATGCGATGGCTCTAGGTAATCATGAGTTTGATAATCCATTGGACGTGCTATTCAAGCAGCAAGAGTGGGCAAACTTTCCGATGTTGTCTGCCAATATTTACGATAAAAATACTGGCAAGCGTTTATTCCAACCATATGCGATGTTTAAAAAGCAGGGCATTAAAATTGCGGTCATTGGCCTTACAACCGAAGACACAGCGAAACTTGGCAACCCTGAATTCATTGAACAAATTGACTTCCGTGACCCAAAAGAAGAAGCCAAGAAGCTGATTGCAGAACTGAAAGAAACAGAGTATCCAGATCTGATTTTTGCTGTCACGCATATGGGACACTATGAAAATGGTAATAGAGGCATCAATGCTCCTGGCGATGTGGCGTTAGCTCGTTATTTGAATGACGGCGATCTCGACATGATCGTTGGAGGACACTCACAAGAACCTGTGTGCATGGAAGGTCCAAACGTTATCAAAAAGAACTTTAAACCAGGTGATGAATGTCAGCCCGATAAACAAAATGGTACCTTTATTGTTCAGGCACATGAGTGGGGGAAATATGTGGGACGCGCCGATTACGAGTTTCGTAATGGCGAACTCTCGATGGTGAGCTACGATCTAATCCCTGTAAACTTGAAAAAGAAAGTTAAAGTTGATGGTCAGTCGCAACGAGTCTTGATCCAAGATGAGATTAAACAAGACGAAATGATGCTTGAGTTTCTTCGTCCTTATCAAGAAAAAGGTCAGGGCAAACTAAACGTGAAGATTGCAGAATCTAACGGTAAGCTTGAGGGTGACCGCAATGTGGTTCGTTACCAGCAAACAAACTTAGGTCGATTAATTGCAACGGCTCACATGGAACGTGCGAAAGCAGATTTCGCCGTAATGAATTCTGGCGGCGTTCGCGATTCGATTGCAGCAGGTGAGATTACCTACAAAGATGTGCTGACTGTTCAGCCATTTGGCAATATGGTCTCTTACGTTGATATGACGGGCAAAGAAGTATTGGATTACCTAAATGTCGTTGCAACTAAACCTGTCGACTCTGGAGCTTACGCGCAGTTTGCCGGCATTGCGATGAGTATCAATAATGGTGAGGTAACCAATGTGTTCATTGGTAATAAGCAACTTCGCTTAGATGGTAATTACCGCTTTACCGTACCAAGCTATAATGCTGCTGGTGGAGATGGTTACCCTAAAATCGACGATCATCCAGGGTATGTAAATACAGGTTTTACCGATGCTGAGGTTTTGAAGGATTATTTAGAAACACATAGCCCTATTGATGTTAATGAGTATGCCCCTTCAGGTGAAATCACGTATTTAGTTGATACGGCGATTGATCAGTAACCCAACAGAGAAAAAGCGATTGACTCAAACTCGCTGATATCATTAACTAAAAGCGCAGATCCAATTCAATCTGCGCTTTTTGTTTTTATGAGGAGAATCTTGATGACTCCGGCCATTAATCTTGCGAAAAAGAAAAAAATTCCACACACGATTCATCAGTATGAGCATGACCCTAGAGCCGATAGTTATGGCTTGGAGGCTGCTGAAGTACTGGGGCAGGATCCGAAAACAGTATTTAAAACCTTGCTGTTCTGCTTGAACGGGGAGCCAAAGAACCTTGCGGTTGCGATTATCCCTGTTGACCAAAAGCTGAACCTAAAACTGGCGGCGAAAGCAGCGAAGGGCAAAAAGGCCGATATGGCTGATCCGGAAATCGCCCAAAAGACCACAGGTTATGTCGTTGGTGGAATTAGCCCACTAGGGCAGAAGAAAGCCTTACCTACTTTTTTGCACGAAAGCGCAGCAGAGCAAGACAAAATCTGTGTGAGTGCTGGTAAACGTGGTTTAGAAATTGAGTTAGCCCCGAGAGATTTGCTGAGCTTAACTCGTGGTCAGTTTGCACCTCTTTGTTTGTAAACTCATGACAAATAAAAAGGACGCTCATGAGCGTCCTTTTTTGATCTTGCCTGTCAGTGAAGCGTTACTTCTTCAGACTCAATGTACCACCAGTGCGTTTAGCTGGTTTGCTTGGTTTCGCGGCATTTGGGTTCATGTAATGCTGCTTAGGCTTACTCAGTGATTGAGGCTTGTTTGCTGAATGCGTATTGCTCGATGCATCTGGTTTACGGTGCGATTTACCATGCTCGCCTTGCGGTCTGCTGCGTTCACCTTGTGATTTCGCTTTGTAATGTTCTTTAGCTGGACGTCCGCCTTCATCATCACGCTGACGACGCTTTTGTTGACCTTTTTTCGAGTTTGGTGCATGACGGAATTCATCAGCATTGTTACCGCGGAAAGTTCGTGTCTTCTGGTTACGACGAGCAGTAGAATCTTGGTTTTCTTCACGGCTATCAAACAGCTTCGCGTCGGTCGCTTTACGAATGTTGCGACCTCTAGAGTCTGTTTTTGATGCTTCTTCTGTACCTACCGAGCCTTCACACATTGCTAGGATCTCTGCCACTTCTTCGTCACTTAGATAACGCCATTTCCCATTGGGAATACCATCAAGAGAGATATTCATGATGCGTACGCGACGCAGCTTGAATACTTCATAGCCCAGCGCTTCACACATGCGACGGATCTGACGGTTAAGTCCTTGAGTGAGCACAATACGGAAAGAGAATTTAGTTTCTTTCGTTACCTTACAAGGTAGGGTGACTGTGTCGAGAATCTTAACGCCACTCGACATCTGTTTGAGAAACTCGCCTGTAATTGGCTTGTCCACGCGTACGACGTACTCTTTTTCGTGGCTGTTGCCTGCGCGAAGGATTTTGTTCACGATGTCGCCATCGTTGGTCAAAAAGATCAGACCATCAGAGGGTTTGTCTAAGCGGCCGATCGGAAAGATACGTTTTTGGTGGCCGATGAAATCAACGATGTTTCCAGGGACGTCTCTCTCAGTTGTACAGGTGATGCCTGTTGGTTTATTGAGAGCGATATAAATCGGCTTCTCTTTTGCTGCCACTGGCTTACCATCCACACAAACATCATCACCAGGTAGCACTTTTGTCCCCATTTCAGGTTTGTTGCCATTAATGGTGACACGGCCTTGCTCAATCAGTCTGTCTGCTTCACGGCGTGAGCAAAACCCCGTTTCACTGATGAATTTATTTAATCGTTTAGCGTTGTCTTGTGACATTTTTGTCTCCTAACGTTTCACAACGGCGAATGAAGCTCCCTTCCTTTAAGGGGAAGGAAGAATAAGGGCGGGCATTCTAGCATTAGGGTGAAATTTAGCCTAACCGTTTTTGGTGACGTTCGCGGGTTTCTAATTTCTTTTCCGCACTTTTTCTAAGTAGGACGTAAACGGCTCCAGTTCCACCGTGAAAGCGTTGCGCACTATGGACGCATTGGACTTCCTTTATTTGTCGTAGCCAACTGCTAACAAAGCTTTTCATCATTGCAGGTGGATTTGAGCGTTCTCCTCGACCATGGACGATAACGACCGTTCTAATGTCCATTGATAGGCATTGCTTTAAAAACGTCACGACTTCATCACGTGCTTCTTTCAATGTTTTACGGTGCAAATCCAAGCGAGCTTGGATTGGATACTTACCAAGGCGAAGTTTGCGGTAAACCCCGTCCTGTACACCATCACGTTTGAACTCAACAAAGTCCTCTGGCTTGAGCATTTCAGCGTGATCAAGTGATAGGTATTCTGGGTCATCTTCCGTTAACCAGATTGCTGCTTCGCGTTTTGCGAGCTGTGCTTCTGTTACTTGGTGTACTTTTTTGTGTTCGGTGGTGTCTTGAGTGATTGGCTTTACATCGCCCATCATCTGTTGAAATAGATCAAAATCGTCGTCGTGAGACATAGCAGTAATCTCATTAAGAACAGGGAAGAATAATAGGATTATATCAATGAGTGGTGCATTGAGATCAAATAAAAAACCGGAGTAGGCAAGTAACCGACTCCGGTGCAAAGCGTTTCTAGAGCTAAGCGAGATCTAGTGAGGAGATTTGTCGTTCATGATCTTGTATATGAAGAAACCGCCGTAAAATAACATCAGACCAATTGCCCCAAAAATTACTATCATTGACGATAGACCCACTGCATTACCAAATAGGAGATCAAGCCAAAAGTCCATACGTTTCCTCCAAGATGTTCCCGACAGGAATAAACTAAATGGCGGTGTCTTGTTGCACACTGATCTGGATCAATTATGTTGCTAAGGTTAATAAACTGTATTTTGTTGTGAGTTATCAGTCACATTTTACGTGCTAGTGTTCAGTTATTCATCAAACGAATTAAGACCTAAGGTTTTTTTGTAAAAAGCACTTGCGCCACAGTTCAGAATCCGTAATATACGCATTCGTTGACGGGGACAATTCCTCAGTTAAACATCTCGGTGAATAGCGCAGCTTGGTAGCGCATCTGGTTTGGGACCAGAGGGTCGGGGGTTCGAATCCCTCTTCACCGACCACTTTTAGAAAGCCTGCTCAATGAGCAGGCTTTCGTCGTTTTTAGCGCTAGTAATTTTAGACTTCAATAGTATCGAATCAAATTGGGGTTCGCCTGATGTTCGAATATGGCACTTCACCGACACGTATTGAGAGGAAGGCTCTACAGAAATGTAGGGCCTTTTCATTTTTTAGAGTGAGTAAATTTATTACTTGATGTCACACGAGATAGTATTGATAGGAGTTTCAGAAGTAGTGAAGCAGACATAAGCGGTCTTTGGGTGATTTGGACCAATCTTGACGTAACCCGCTTTTAAATCGTCTTCATCAAACGTTACTGAGTGAGATTTGCTTGTATTTCCATCATAGTAAACCGCTTCAAAGCCTTGGTTTATCATATGTGCAACGCGATTTCGAGTGTGGGCTGTTGAAAACGTGATGTTCGCGCAACGCATCATTGGTTTTTCGGTAATAAGAAATTGACCACTCTCTTTATCTAAAACACCGCCTTTTACTTCCGGAGTTATATCAATAGCTTGAAAAGCTTCTACGTTGCATGGCGGTTTAGCATAAGACAGCGAAGAAGTGAGCATAATTCCAATCGTGTATAGGAATAAATATTTAAATTTCATATGAGTTGTTTTGTATCCACTTAGCTTAACGGTGTTTTATAAGAAAGTTTGAATGAATTTTTAAATGGTTGTATTTAAATAATTGTATTTAAATGGCATTTTTCAAACAATCACTAGATATCACAATTTGCTTGGCGCGTCTTACCCAGTGGTTTGATGTTAAATCCCCGATTTTTAAGCAGTTCAATCAGGTTATCTTTACCTACTAAATGCAAGCCACCAACAACAACGGTGAAGCGACCCGATTGTTGAGGTAGAACACTGCCAGTGTCGAGTTTTTTAGCCCAATCTCGATTACGCTCGTATAAAAAGGCTTGGTTAAACTCTTCTGTTGTATGATCGGTCAAAGAGGCTTCGACCAACATGCTACCATCACCACTCTTCCAACTCTCTATCAAGCATTGAACCAACTCTTCTCCGCCATCATATTCTTCAATTGACGAGAGAAGTATCTCTTTACCGCCTTCTGATTGACCTGCGATTAAATCGATTTGGAATTGCACTGACTCTAGTGGAATGACCGGGATTTGCTTTTTATCAGCGAGTCCTATTAGGTGCATGTCGACCCCTTTATCAGAGACATACCCCAGTTTGTTGACTAAAGCGAGTTGGATGGTGAATGCAGCCATCCAAGGTGGGGAATTTAGGAGTTGAGTTTCTGGCAAACCTAAATCTTGGGCAATTTCAATTAAGTGGCGACGTTGAGCTCTGTCTAAAACATCTTTAGAAAGAATGGTTGTTTGTGGGTAAACCAAGCCTTCAGAATTCCTGACGTCTGCTTCAATAATCAACCCTGCGCTTTGGCTTAAATACTGGATGACCGTTCTAGGGAGTGGGTACATCGTTTTATCCCCCACATGTACCGAGCCAATAATCATAAGTTCGGTTTCCCCTTTTTTCGCTAACCAATGCTGTGGCTCTGCATAAGATGAAAAAGGCGTTAAAGTAACAAGTAGAGATGATATGAGCGTCAAGAGACGAAACATAGAATGGTCCTCAGATAAGATACCTTGAAACTTTATACGCAAAATAGCGTGAGGTTAAGTGCAATTTCTCCAGTGGTGTATTCGACAAAATCGTCATTTATAAAAATATTGACGAGTTTTGACGACGAATAAATGAGAGTCACTTCACGAAAGGTAAATAGGTAATTCGCTTACTAATGGTTCACAAAATAATTAGGCGTGATCCAAATCTTACAAAATCAGTCGTAACTCATGAATATAAGTGACCTAGATCGCAGCAAACTCGTCAAAACAAGTTGTTCGATTTTGACGTGTATTGTAACTCCATGAAAATTAGGTTTTTATTGTTTTTGCTGAGTGTCATTTTTTGAGCTGGATCACTTCCTATTTCTATTTATTTTACGCTTAGAAATAACAGGTTGTATGTTGAATGTAACGGTTAGGTACCTCGCATTTGAGGGGCCGAGATTTTTATCATTGTCGTTTTGAACCACTGACTTTTTTGGGGAAGTAAGATGTTTAAACCTAGTCTGATTGCTGTTTCTGTTATCACTACATTAGCAGGTTGCTCTGCGCTGCAAAGCTCTGAACAACAAGTTGTAAATTCGTTGGCTAATAATCTTGATATTCAATACCAAGTGTTGACTAACCACGGTGCAAACGAAGGTCTTGCTTGTCAGGACTTAGGGGCTGAGTGGGCGTCTTGTAACAAGGTAAACATGACGCTGGTTAACCAAGGTGAAGCGGTTGACTCAAGAGATTGGGCTATTTACTTCCATAGCATTCGTCTGATTCTGGATGTTGAAAACGAACAGTTTAAAATCTCTCGCGTAACGGGTGATCTACACAAACTAGAACCAACAGATAAGTTTGATGGTTTTGCTGCGGGTGAAGAGGTTGTGCTTCCTCTTGTTGCTGAATACTGGCAGCTATTTGAAACTGACTTCATGCCAGGCGCTTTCGTTGCTGCACCAAATGCAGAGCCTAAGATGATCGCTTCTCTTAACACAGAAGACGTTGCATCTTTCGTGACTGGCCTTGAGGGTAACAACCTAAAACGTACGCCAGATGACAACAACGTATTTGCGAGCGCTGTGTCTCGTTTCGAGAAGAACGAAGATCTAGCAAAACAAGACGTATCAACCACGTTACTACCAACGCCAATGTCTGTTGAAGCAGGTAAAGGTACGGTAGATATCGCGGCGGGTATTGCGCTGCCTAAAGACGCATTCGATGCGGCTCAATACGCAGCAATTCAAGGTCGTGCAGAAGTGGTAGGTGTGGATGTTCGTGGTGATCTTCCTGTAAGCATCACTGTTGTTCCTGCAGACTTCACCGGTGAATTGGCAAAATCTGGTGCTTACGAAATGAGCATCAAAGGCGACGGTATTGCGATTAAAGCGTTTGACCAAGCAGGTGCTTTCTACGCAGTACAATCTATCTTTGGCCTGGTAGATAGCCAAAATGCTGATTCTCTACCACAACTGTCTATTAAAGATGCGCCGCGTTTTGATTACCGTGGTGTGATGGTGGACGTGGCTCGTAACTTCCACTCTAAAGACGCGATTCTTGCAACGCTTGACCAAATGGCCGCGTACAAGATGAACAAACTACACCTTCACCTAACGGATGATGAAGGCTGGCGTTTAGAAATCCCGGGTCTGCCTGAGCTGACTGAAGTGGGTGCTAACCGTTGTTTCGATTTGGAAGAGAAAAGCTGTTTACTGCCTCAGCTTGGCTCAGGCGCAACGACAGACAACTTTGGTTCTGGCTTCTTCAGCAAAGCAGACTACGTGGACATCTTGAAGTACGCGAAAGCGCGTAACATCGAAGTGATTCCTGAAATCGATATGCCAGCACACGCTCGTGCAGCAGTGGTATCAATGGAAGCACGTTACGACCGTCTAATGGAAGAAGGTAAAGAAGCAGAAGCGAACGAGTACCGCCTGATGGATCCTCAAGATACATCGAACGTAACGACGGTTCAGTTCTACAATAAGCAAAGCTTCATCAACCCATGTATGGAATCTTCAACTCGCTTTGTTGATAAAGTGATTTCAGAAGTAGCAGCAATGCACCAAGAAGCGGGCACGCCGCTAACAACATGGCACTTTGGTGGTGACGAAGCGAAGAACATCAAGCTAGGCGCTGGTCTGCAAGACATCAACGCAGAAGACAAAGTAAGCTGGAAGGGTAACATTGATTTGTCTAAGCAAGACAAGCCATTCGCACAGTCACCACAATGTCAGACGCTAATTGCAGACGGTACGGTAAGCGATTTTGCTCATCTACCAAGCCACTTTGCAGAAGAAGTGTCGAAGATGGTGGCAGAGAAAGGCATTCCAAACTTCCAAGCTTGGCAAGATGGCCTTAAGTACAGTGAAGGTGAGAAAGCGTTCGCAACAGAAAACACACGTGTTAACTTCTGGGACGTTCTTTACTGGGGTGGCACATCATCAGTGTACGAATGGTCTAAGAAAGGTTACGACGTTATCGTTTCTAACCCAGACTACGTATACATGGACATGCCGTACGAAGTTGACCCGAAAGAGCGTGGTTACTACTGGGCGACGCGTGCAACAGATACTCGTAAGATGTTTGGTTTTGCACCAGAGAACATGCCTCAGAACGCAGAAACCTCTGTAGACCGCGATGGTAACGGCTTCACTGGTAAAGGTGAAATCAAAGCGAAACCTTTCTATGGTCTATCAGCACAGCTGTGGTCTGAGACAGTACGTAACGACGAGCAATACGAGTACATGGTATTCCCTCGCGTACTGGCAGCCGCTGAACGTGCATGGCACCGTGCTGATTGGGAAAACGACTACAAAGTGGGTGTTGAATACTCGCAAAACTCTAACCTAGTAAACAAAGCTGCGCTAAACCAAGACAACAACCGCTTTGCGAACGTACTTGGCCAACGCGAACTGGCTAAGCTAGAAAAAGCGGGTATCGACTACCGCCTACCTGTACCAGGCGCGAAAGTTGAAGAGGGTAAACTGGCAATGAACGTTCAGTTCCCGGGTGTGAAGCTTCAATACTCTCTAGACGGCAAGAACTGGCTAACTTACGTAGATAATGCTCGTCCAAATGTGAAAGGTGAAGTGTTTATCCGTTCTGTGTCAGCAAGCGGTGAGAAAGCAAGTCGAGTGACCAGCGTGAAATAACTCGATTCTTGTAAGTTAATTTTTTGGCAAAGCCTCAACATCATGTTGGGGCTTTCTTTATTTTTTGAGGAAATTAAGCGTGATCGATGTCTAATTATTTTTCATTGATAAATAAGTTTTTGGTTGTAATGGTCAAGGTTATTGTGAACTTGATCGACTTAATCTGCTAAATATCAATAAATTATCTGTTTACGATCACACTTCTATTTTTTGAATAATTTTATAAAAATACGATAAGTGCCTGTATTTTCCATGTTTTTATCAGGGTTGTTGAGCTTCGGTTTGAACAAGATCACTTTTTAAAATGTTTTATTTTTCATCGCGAATTAATTAAAACAATATTGCGAACGCCAAGGAGGCACATTCCAAAGTTTGCGATAAAAGGGAAGAGATGCCCTCTAAAACTATCGCATAACGTGAATAAATAAAGGCAGTAATTATGAAAAACATTTTTGCACTGAGTGCTCTTTCTCTCGCTTTCGCTTCTAGCGCTTTTGCTGGTTCTTCTTACGTAACAGGTAATGTTCAATTCCACGATGATGGTCGAATTCATGGTTCGGACGTTACGTCTACACTGGAAGCTGGTCATACTTTTGATAACCAATTCGGCGGCTTTACGGTTTACACCGAATTTGATGGTATTCAGTTGGGTAAACTGGAAACAGAAAACGGTGGCGCAGGTAACACAACACCAGCAATCACTGTGGGTGGTGAGCAGTCATTTAATATTACCGATCATTTATGGGTTGCCGCGGGTTACCAACACCTGTTCTCTGCTGGCGAGAATGTACAGTACCGTCCATTGGTTAAGATCGGTTACAACTTCGATAACGGCATCTCCTTAAGTAACCGTACTCGTGCGCACATTGATGCGACAGACGCAGATGCGGATACAGATTACCGCATGGACAACCGCATCGGTTACGTGATGAATGAGGATGTGACGCTAAGCTACAACAACGTCTACATGATTAAAGCGGAAACCATGGACCACGAGCTTCGTGCAACGTGGACTCGTAAAGGTGTTCAACCTTACTTTGAGTTCCGTAGTCAAGCACACGGTGCAGAAAACGCGAGTGGTGACAGCCTAGTGAATAACGCTTTTGTATTTGGTGCCTCTTACGGCTTCTAATTTTATATTTGTCTTAACTGTCCATTAAGAAAAAGCCCAGCGGTTTATCTCGCTGGGCTTTGTTTTTATTGGTCGTTGCCTTCGTGGTGGCTATATTCGAACACTTGGCCTTTTTCGTTAAAGGCGTAAACGGTGTAGCTGTCTTTTTTGTCGCCATATTCCATACCAGGGGAGCCCATTGGCATGCCTGGTACTGATAGGCCTTTTGCGTTACGTGGTGGATTTTTCAAAAACGCTTTAATGTCTTCGGCTGGAATGTGACCTTCAAACAGATAGCCGTTGATCTCTGCCGTGTGGCAAGAGTAAAGCTGTTCATTCTTGATGCCTAGATCGCGTTTGATGGCGTTCATGTCATCGTGCAATTTTTCTTCGACCGTAAAGCCGTTCTCTTCCATGTGTTTTGTCCATTCTCCACAACAGCCACAGTATGGCGATTTATGGTTAATGACATCGGCTGCCAATACGTTGGCGGACACGGTCGCAAGCATTGCAAAGGTCAATAGTTTCAACTTCATAATACCCTCAAAAAGAAGTGGTTATTTTACTGAAAACAGTCGTAGTCGATTTGCATTACTAACGACAGTAATTGAAGACAGTGCCATTGCCGCTCCTGCGACAACAGGACTGAGCAAAAATCCAAACGCTGGGTAAAGCACACCAGCGGCAACTGGAATACCCAACGAGTTGTAAACAAAGGCACCAAATAGGTTTTGCTTCATGTTCTTAAGTGTAGCGCGAGAGAGTTCAATCGCATGTACTACCGCCATTGGTGACGTGTTCAGGATGGTCATTTGCGAACTTTCAATGGCGACATCACTGCCGCTACCCATGGCAATACCTAGGTTGGATAACGCGAGAGCAGGGGCGTCGTTAATGCCATCCCCCACCATTGCCACGACATGTCCTTGAGATTGAAGTTGCTCAATGTGCTGAGCTTTCTCATCTGGCATTACTTGGGCAATCACTTCATCAATACCAAGTTCTTGGCCGATAGCATTGGCAACGTGTTGGTTATCGCCCGTCAGCATTACCGTTTTGATGCCTTGCGATTTTAATGCAGAGAGCGCTTGCTTCGCATCTGATTTGATCGGGTCGGCAATGGCGATCAGACCGATCAGTTCGCCGTTCAATGCCACAGCTACCGGAGTCCACGCATTTTTTGCGCATTCATCGATGGCGGGTTTTAGTGCGCTGGTCTCGACGTTCTCTGCTTGCATAAATTGAAGCGAACCAATGAGCAGCGGTTTATCTTGATACGTCGCCCAAATGCCGCGCCCGCGAACGTTCTCAAACTTGTCTAATGAGACATCCTTTGCGTCGTGTCGTTTGGCGTAATCACATACCGCTTTTGCCAGTGGGTGCTCAGACTGACGCTCTGCCGCATACGCTAAAGCCAATAGATCTTCTTGGCTGGTGGCGTGAGTAAACACTTGCTGAACGCTAGGTTTACCTTGGGTAAGCGTGCCAGTTTTGTCGAATACAACCGTGTCGACTTTGCTTGCCAATTGAAGGGCGTCGGCGTCTTTGATCAGAATGCCGAGCTCTGCGGCTTTACCCACTCCCACCGTGACAGAAAGTGGGGTTGCTAAGCCTAGAGCGCAAGGGCAGGCGATGATCAGGACGGTTGTGGTGACCACCAGCATATAACTCGCTTTTGGCTCTGGACCAACGGCAAACCAAACGAGCGCGGCCAGTATTGCTATGCCAACAACGACAGGGACAAACACCGATGAAATCTGGTCTGCCAGTTTCGCGATGGCTGGCTTACTGCTTTGCGCTGTGCGCACCATGCGGATGATACGAGCCAGCATGGTATTTGCGCCAATGCCCGTTGCCTCAATGACTAATCCACCATCGGTATTTAATGTCCCAGCAGACACTTGAGCCTCTTGCGCTTTTAATACTGGTACTGGTTCACCAGTGAGCATCGACTCATCAATGTATGATTCACCTTGAATCACAACACCATCAACAGGCACTTTCTCGCCTGGTTTGATACGCAGTTTCATGCCTAGCGTGATTTGCTCAACCGCGATTTGTTGGTCGCCTTGTTCCGTGATTACCGTAGCTTGCTGAGGTTGCAGGTTAATCAGAGCTTGTAAGGAACGTGTTGTGTTTGCTTTGGCTTTTGCTTCAATATAGTGCCCAAGAGAAATTAAGCCGATGATCATTGCACTCGCTTCAAAGTACACGTGGCGTGAAGCAAGAGGGAACCAGTCTGGGAAAATCACCACAAGCATCGAATAGAACCACGCTGCGCCAGTACCGAGCGCGACTAACGTGTCCATGGTGGCGCGCTTGTGAGTAGCTGCTAACCAAGCGTTACTGAAGAAGTGTTTCCCTGCTGTGGCAAGAAGGAGTAAACATACGATACCGATCGCGCCCCAAGCTAATTGGTCGTTGGTGTTGCGAATCATCATATTGCCGCCAGCAACGCCCCAAATCATTAAGGGGGCACCGACGACAAGGCCAGCAATAGCATCCAGTTTAAAGCGTTTTTGTTGCTGACGTTGTTGCTGCGCTTGCTTTTCTTGCTGGGTTGCGGCGTCTTGTAGGATCTCTGCTTGGTAACCGGCTTGTTTTACCGATTCAACAATTGCGTTAAGGAGGTCATCAGAGTCTTGGCTTGCGAATACTAGTGCGCTTTGTTCTGCGAGGTTGACCTGTGCTTTCTCAACGCCTTCTACGTTAGTAAGTGCTTTCTCTACTGAAGAGACGCAACTCGCACACGTCATGCCTTGAATCAGCATTTGCAATTGAATACTCGCTGGTGGCACCTGCGTATCTTTAATATTGCTTTGCTTTTCTACCTGTTCGGTCTCTGGTGAGCTTTCGTTCTCTACTTCAACAGAATCAAGGTTGGCGGTATAGCCGAGTGTTGCTATTAAGTCGATCACTTGTTGCTCGGAGAGGAGGGTACGAATCTCTAAGTGCGTTGTTGAAGCCTCAAAAGAAATAACGTCTTGATTAGATTCTAATAAAGATGAAAGTTTTCTGACGCAACCGCCACAGCTTAAGCCTGAAAGGTTTAGTTCGTAGTGATTTCCTGCTTGGTAACCAAGAGATTCAATCGACGAGACGAGCTCTTTAAGAGAAGACTCGGTTTTGACCTCTACTTGCGTCGGGGACAAATTGAGGATCTCCACATCGTGATTCGCATGTAAAGCATTCTCAACTTTTCTCGCACAGCCCATGCAGTTGAGCCCTGATAAAGGTATAACTAACTGATACATAATCTGCACCTCAATAGTAGTGATGCTATGAGCTTAAACCTTCCTGCAAGGGTAAGGTCAATACCCATTTGCTACTCACAACAATTTCGTCAAAATCTCTCGAATCCCACAAGTGCACGGTCATTTTACTTGCGAGTGATCTCAAGGTTTTTTCTCTTTGAATATAAAGTTCCGTTAAAACACCTAAAAGATGAATGAAGTCGCTCACGTTTTTTAGATACTCTCAATGTCTGTTCAGTGTCAAAACGTACTTTTAACGTTTTTTATTTTTTATATTTGATGTTAAGTAATTGTTTTTTATTATTTTATTTTATTTTTGATCTTCTCATTTTGAAGTCGCTCAGATTGCTGTAGGGAAAGTTTTTTAGTGCGAAAAAAGTTTGTCATATTTGCCCCGTCCAAACACTGTTTCAAGTTCCTGCCATGTCCTAGTTAGTGAATTTGAAAATGGAAAAAACTAAAAATATAGGGGTTTATAATGTCTTACCTAAAGAAAAGCCTACTTGCCACGGCAATTACCGGCATGATGTTCAGTGGTGTTGCATTTGCTGATGGTGCAAACAGTGACGCAGCAAAAGAGTTTCTAACCAAAGATTCATTTTCTTATGAAGTTTACGGGATCATCGCGATGCAGGCCGCGTACCGCGATTACGATTCTGGCAGCAAAGCAACGGACGATGATTTGGGTGGCATGCAGCTAAACAACGAATCTCGTATTGGTTTCCGTGGTAAAAAACAATTTGCTAACTTCGACCCTACTTTTATTTGGCAAATCGAAGGCGGTTATGTAGACCCTAGCTTTGGTGGCGAGGGCGCAGGTCTTGGTGAACGTGACACATTCGTCGGTTTTGAAAGTGCATCTTGGGGTCAAATTCGTCTGGGTCGCGTTTTGACACCTATGTACGAATTGGTTGACTGGCCAGCATCTAACCCTGGTCTCGGCGATGTATACGACTGGGGTGGTGCTATTGGAGGCGCCAAGTACCAAGACCGTCAATCAAACACTATCCGCTGGGACTCTCCAATGTTTGCTGACAAATTCTCCCTAGATATCGCAGCTGGTGCAGGTGATAAAGCAGGTCTAGGTGAAGGGGATGACTACTGGGGTGGTATCGCAGCACACTACAAAATTGGTCCTATCCAGTTAGATGCGGCATATGAAGGTAACCGTAATATCAAGATGGAAAGCCAAACGTGGGAAAACAACACGTACTTGGTAGGGGCACAAGGCTGGTTTGATAACGGAATCTCTTTCTTCGCGCAATACAAATACATGGAGGCGGACGCAAGCAATGGTGTGAGTGAAAAGCAAGATGCAATGTCTGCCGCTATCATGTACACCACGGGTGATTGGCAATACAAACTGGCTTACGCCGCTAACTTTGATCTAGAGCGTGATGGTAAGAAAATTAACGATACAGCGGACGATGTGTTATCAGCACAAGTTATGTATTTCGTAGACCCATCGGCAGTGCTGTACGTACGTGCTCGTACTCTAGACTTTGGCGACGGTGCGTCTCAATTAGATAAACCAACAGAAGCACGTTGGAAGTCTGCTGACTACGACGAGTTCTCTGTAGGTGTTGAATACTACTTCTAATTAAAGAAGCAGCTAAAAGGGCGGAAACGCCCTTTTTATCTTGATACTTATTCAAATAAGCCTTTGAAATGACTGGCCTGTAAATTTTAGAGGCTTATCTAAATTGGTATAAAGTGAGAAACCATGATGAAAAAAACAACGACACTTCTCGGACTTTGCGCAATGCTTTCGGCGCCAGCTTTTGCTGCTCAACTCACTCTGCAATCTGAATTAGTTCCTCGCGTTCTCAACGGCGAGTTCGTCTACCCTGAGTGGATATCCAAGAACAACAGCATCGAGTTAAAGGATGGGGAAAACCAATTAGCGGTAACGGTTGGACAAATCGTATTTGAAGATGGAAAGCGCCGTAAATTCGATTCGCAGCCGCTGGTATTAGAGTTTGATGCAGAAAAAGACACCGAGCTTTCTCTGGCTTATCAAACATTCCGTACTATTGAAGAGGCGAGAGCCTTCGAACTCGATCCTAAAGTGGTATTGAAAGACAAAAACGGAAAAGAAGTGGCATTCTCTATGGTTCAACTTCGTAAAGGTGGTTTGCAAGGTTTTCGTGATTACGAACGAGAAGTTGCCGACTATAATAACGCAATGAATAAAGAATCGACTAAGGCAAGCATTGCGTCTTCTCCAGCGGAAACCAAAACAATCAAAGCATCGTTTAATGAATTGAGCCGTGAAGAGCAGCAAGAATTTATGCAATGGGCAATGCGTAACCTGAAGTAATTTCGTCTCGTGCTTTAACAGTAAATAGCAGAGCTGTGCCTTTTTGGTTCTGCCCTGTTTTTATTTCTGGTGTCAAACCGATTGTAGAATTGACTTACGGTGGTAAAATGTCGCCACTTTTATCCTTGACATTACAACGAGAGATCTCTCGTTGCTCATTACCCCTAAGGAACTCAAATGACGGTTAAAACTCGTTTTGCTCCTAGCCCAACTGGCTATCTACACGTTGGTGGTGCGCGTACTGCACTTTACTCTTGGCTATACGCTAAAAACCAAGGTGGTGAATTCGTTCTACGTATCGAAGATACAGACCTTGAGCGTAACTCTCAGGAAGCGGTTGATGCAATTCTTGAAGGCATGGAATGGCTAGGCTTGGAGTGGGATGAAGGTCCTTACTACCAAACTCAACGTTTTGACCGTTACAACGAAATGGTTGATAAGCTTCTTGCTGAAGACAAAGCTTACAAATGTTACGCGTCCAAAGAGCTGCTAGATGAAATCCGTGCAGAGCAAGAAGCAAATAAAGAAATGCCTCGCTACGATGCTAACCATCCAAAAATCAAAGCAGCAAACGAAGCGGCAAAAGATGGCGATCCATGTGTTATCCGTTTCCGTAACCCGAAAGAAGGTAGCGTAGTATTTGATGATCAAATCCGTGGTCGCATTGAAATCCGCAACGATCAAATGGATGACCTAATCATTCGTCGTACTGACGGTTCACCTACTTACAACTTCTGTGTAGTAGTGGATGACTGGGACATGGGTATCACTCACGTTGTTCGTGGCGAAGACCACATCAACAACACGCCTCGTCAAATCAACATCTACGAAGCACTAGGTGCGCCAGTACCTACATTTGCACACTGTGCAATGATCCTGGGTGATGACGGCGCGAAACTGTCTAAACGTCACGGCGCTGTATCAGTCATGCAATACCGCGATATGGGCTACCTGCCTGCGGCACTAAACAACTACCTAGTGCGCCTTGGTTGGTCTCATGGGGACCAAGAAATCTTCTCTCAAGAAGAGATGATCAATCTATTTAGCCTAAACGCAGTATCTAAGTCAGCGTCTGCTTTTAACACTGACAAACTGCAATGGTTGAACAACCACTACATCAAGAACTCAGACCCTGCGTACGTTGCTGAGCATCTACAATGGCATCTAGATCAACAAAAACTAGACGTAACGAATGGTCCTGCTATCACTGACGTGATCAAGCTAGTGGGTGAGCGTTGCAACACACTAGTTGAGCTAGCTGAGCAAATCCGTTACTTCTATGAAGATTTCTCTGAGTTTGAAGCGGGCGCAGCGAAGAAACACCTACGTGGCGTGGCTAAAGAGCCTCTAGAACTTGCATTAGCGAAAGTGGAAGCACTAACTGAGTGGACGACAGCGAACATCAAAGATGGCGTTATCGCAGCAGTATGTGAAGAGTTGGAAATCGGCATGGGCAAAATCGGTATGCCATTACGTGTTGCTGTAACAGGCGGGGGTCAGTCTCCTTCTGTCGATGCAGTAATGGAGCTGGTTGGAAAAGAGCGTTGTATTGCTCGCATTAAGATGGCGCTTGAGTTCATTGCTGAGCGTGAAGCAAACGCATAATTGCTTTGAACTGAACGTTCTTTTGAATAAATAGTCACAAAGCCGCGGTGAGCAACCGCGGCTTTTTTGTATCTTCAATTTAGATAACGAGAAACTTTCTCTCATATTGGTGAATGAAGAGATGGTTTCACCTGTAATTTACCTCAATATGGATAAGATTTTTTAATCCAAATATCGTTGGCATGAATAAAAAACGAGCGATTATATATCAAATATCTGATTGATTTTTATCCATGTTCCTTAAAGTTCCATTTTGTTTGTCTCATTTTTAAGAAAAACCTTTGCTTTAGCTATTTTGTTTCAAAAAACAAAGCAAACGTTTGCGTGGTGATTGCGTGGGGATTTTTTTGCTTAAGATCACATGTTGTCGAGATTTTTGATGACAATAAATTGACAGAATTGGGATTTTTCTCGCGATTTCTTAGCGTTATAGTTCATTCCGTCAGCGATACCGAGATGGCGATATGTATCACTGAACAGGAAATATACGTAAGTTGCTTCCATAAAAAAAAATGCATGTGCATAAAAAGAAGCTGACTAAGTATCTCACTCAAGGAATGAATAAGAAGAATTGAAATACAACGTCAGTCAGACGGCGCATTTCGGCATCTAACAAAAGAACTTCTTTAGAGGAATCAATAATGAAAAAATTAGCAGCGGTAATTTCAGCGTCTCTACTTATGGCTTCAGCAGCACAAGCAGAAGTATACGTTGGTGGTAAGATGGGTAAGTCATGGATGGAAGACGCGTGTGTAGCGGGCCAGGCTTGTGACAAAGACGATTCTACTCTTGGCGCTTTTGTTGGTTACGAAATGAATAAATACTTCGCAGTAGAAGCGGGTTTCGACAACATCGGTGATTTTAACCAAACTTCTTTCGGTGGCCACGTAGAAGCAATCACTCTTGCTCCTAAATTTAGCCTACCAATCACTGAAGACATCGCACTTTACGGTAAAGTGGGTGGCGCTTACGTAATGTTTGATGGCAAAGATGATTACTCTTACCTAGGCGCGGCTGGTCTTGAATTCAACCTAAGCCAAAACGTAACAGCTCGTGCGGAATACCAAACACTGACTGACATCAGCAACGATGTAACTCGTGCGACAGGTAACACTGCAACACTAGGTGTTTCTTTCAAATTCGGCGGCAACGATGAGCCAGTAATCGTAGAAGAGCCAGTTGTTGTTGAAGAAGTGGTTGTAGAAGAAGTGGTAGAAGAGCCAGTTGTAGTTACGAAAACATTCGAAACTCAAACAATTGGTACAGGTAGCTTCGATCTAAACAGCACAACTCTAAAACCAGAGAGCGCTGCAAAACTTGATAACCTAGTTGCTTTCCTAAACGAGCACCCACAAGCGAACGTTGAAGTTGTAGGTTACACAGATACGTCTGGCCCAGCAGCTTACAACCTAAAAGTTTCTGAGAAACGCGCTGAGTCTGTTGCTAACGCACTCGTTGAAAAAGGTATTGATTCATCACGTATCCAAGCTCGTGGCGAAGGTGAAAACAACCCAATCGCTTCAAACGACACTCGTGAAGGTCGTCAACAAAACCGTCGCGTAGAAGTCGTTGTTCCAGAATTTGAATACCAAGTTCAGCAATAAGCTCCTATTCGACCGTAGTATAGAAGACTGAAGCTGAAAGCCCCAAAGAGTTCGCTCTTTGGGGCTTTTTATTTCTCTTTAAAAACTGACTGAAATGTTCAAAGTGGCCAGGTATTATTTAAGATCAATGCTGTTTAAACGCCCCATGAATGTCAGGATCTCCAAGTTATCTTTATGTGCTTCTAACAACGCTTTTTTGGTTTGCATGTAGGCGGCAAGTTTGCCGTACTTACTAATAGAGCGAACCACCGTTTTATATTTATACTCACCGTCATCATTGAACTCTCGCCACTTGGCGATGTAACACGTATCTCGGTTGTCAGGGTTTTCAAGAGTAGGGTTAGGCTTGTGAACGATTTTAGGCTCAACGCTATGTGGAAGCCTGGTCATTAGGTAAGGGTCTTTCAAAAGACGTCGCCAGAATTTGCCCCACATTTGCCGGCCTAACTCGTTTCTCAGCTTAATGGCTTTTTGTAAGCCTTTCTTTTCTCCAATACGAACAAATCCTACCGAGCGGTGTAGTACCGTATCCTCGGGGGTATGGATATGTATCTTAAAGGCTGTCTTGCCTTTAGAAATAAAGCGGTGTCCAGTGTTAGTTATTAAATTGCTCTTAGACATAGTGCTAACTAATAATTTTATTAATAGCTAAAAGGGTAAGCAAAACTCATAGATAATTAAAGTAATAAAATACAAAACTGTAAATAGGGCTTGTTGAAATGATTTCAAGGGGAAGAAGTCAGATCAGTAGAAGGTTTTATCTCGTAACCGAAACACCCGATCCGATCATATTGATTACTGGGAAGATTATCTAACACGATGTACTAGGGGGAGCAATGCGAGGCTTGAAATTGAAGATACAAAAAAGCCTTAGCTCAAGTGGGAGCTAAGGCTATGATATGGCACCCCCAGTAGGATTCGAACCTACGACCTGTCCCTTAGGAGGGGACTGCGCTATCCAGCTGTGCCATGGGGGCGTAATACCAATAGTTGCAGTTCATTGCGCTGTTTTACTGAGTTCAAATCTAGCAATCTACCAGATCTGTATCAGCATCACGTTGAACGATTCGCTACGGTCATTGGTATAATCAAATAAGATGCGCTGCCTATGATATTCAAAAGTGAGCATATCTCAAGACTTAATGTTTGCTTTTATAGGATCTTGTTCATTACGTCGCCAATTTGAACGCTAGACGCTAAATTTGGCTGATCAATCGTCAGTTCCGCTTCGTGTTCGTATATGCGTGATACCGTTAATGTAATTTCGCTTTGCGAGACTTTGTTTCTTGGCAATCCATTTTGGTCGATAAACGACGCGGTGTGCCAAAGCTGTAATTTGTCTCCCTCTTTTACGCCGTGCATACGGCCGAGATCCATCGTTACGGTATTACCGAAGACTGCCACAACCTCTGGCAGTGTAATTTTGCAAGATAGCTCCGACTCCAGATCCAACATAATATTGCGACTAACGCGAAGCATCATCTCGCCATAGGTCGATGCCCAAAAACGTGCACTACGAGTGTCCACTTGACTCGTCTTAGCAAATGGCCAACGCGCGACCTCACGGTAGGCTTTGTTGAAGATTTCATGGCCAGTTTTACCATCAAATACTTTCATTTCTAACGCAAACTGACGATTGATGATGTCATCTTGCAATAGTTGAGATTCGACCGTTGCAGTGAGATCGGTAATGACCCCTCCAATGATGTATTGTGCGCCATTGTCTTGCGCGATCATTTGAGTGCGAGCAGGATAGTTGCTGCTTATTGAGTAGTCCGTTGTACCAACAGACACAAAGCTGCGTGAGGTTTGATCAAGTTGACGGTTCACTACGTGGCTAAAATCGTCACCAACTTGATAAATTTGTCCCATCACTGCTTGTTGTGGTGATGCGACCTCAATATTGCCGACCAGCATTGTCTTTTTGTATTGATCGGTGTGGCAACCCGTTGCCGATGGATAAATATCAACGCGGATTTTTACCTCGACTTTACCGCGACGTTTACGTTCAGACTCGACCAAAATGTAACGGACTTCATGATTGGTAAACTGGTATTCGTTGCGGCTTTCTTCTAATAGCGGCATCAAGTTGCTAATACTGCCAATATCTGCGCCCGAAAAATTGACGGCTTTGAACAGCGCGTCTTCCAACGCATGGAGCCTTGCCGTCTCTTCTGAAGAAACGATGGTGGCAACGCCTGTGACTTCATACCAAGATGCCATTACCTTAAAAGGCACAAGCATCGCTAAAGTGATTGAAAACAGACTGTTTAATATTTTTTTCATTGGTTACAACCGTTCGGGTATAAATATTGCTTTAACAAATTCAGTGAAGTTTGGTGGGTTTTTCTTCGTTAGGCAAACAAAGAAAAGCAAAGACTGTTCCAATATTCACTTTCTTGGAAAGGAATTAATAAAGAACGGTATCACCTAAGATTATCTGGAGAATCAAACCATGAAAAAGTGGCTTGTCGCCGCATCGATGATGACGCTTCTGACATCGTGCGCGTACTCACCGATTTACAATGGTAAAGAACCTTACTCGGGAAGCCAGTTCATGCTGATGGATAGTCCGCGTCATACGATGGACTTTTTCATTGAGAGCATGACAGAAGACCTGATGGTTTCTAATGTGGCAGTATCAGCGCGGACACCGATTGCGATTACCTCGTTTGTTGATCTACAAAATATGGATGCAACAAACTGGTTAGGTAACTCGGTCTCTGAAGGTTTTATCCATCAGTTTCAGCGCCGAGGGTTTAAAGTGGTTGATTTCAAAACTACGGGCTCTATTCAAGTGACGCAGCAGGGCGATTTTGCTTTAAGTCGTGATTGGCAAGATTTAGCTCAAGAGCAGCAAATTCAGTATGTACTGACCGGAACAATGCTGCGCCAAGAGGGCGGAGTGCTTGTCAATGCACGCGTGGTTGGCATGCAAAGCCGTGTAGTTGTAGCGACAGCGCAAGGTTTCCTTCCGGCTGACCGTATTGGGCGTGACTTAGATACGTTAAATAGCATCCGCACACAAGATGGTGTGTTGATTCGTTCTGATCCTACCATTCGTCAGCCGTACACTGTGATTCTCCGTCCATAGGATAGAAGCATGAAGAAGTTATTATTTATTGTTGCCACACTGATATTGGTGGGGTGTCAGCCATTACAACAGATGCGTCAAGATGAAATCTTAGTGGCGGTGGGTTACGCCAGCGTCAGTGAGCAGACAGGCCGCACAGTAGAAGAAAAGCGTGTACGAGCAATGCGCGCATCAAAAATTGATGCTTATCGTGAGCTAGCAGAGCAAGTTTATGGCATGCGTGTTAGTGGACGAGCAGAGCTGCAAGACCAGCGTTTGGGTATTGAAAGCACCACTGGTGCCGTCGATGGTGTAATTCGTGGTGCAGAAGTTGTGCGTAGTTATCTTGTTGAAGACAGTTATGTGACTGAGCTGCGTCTGGATATCCGTAAGATGGATAAGCTACGTGATTATGGAGAAGTTCAGCAGGTGCCTGAGAAGCGTCAGCAAACCTTGTTTTAAACCATTTCACTAGACAGATAATCTTTTTGAGCGGCTGATTGGTAACAATGAGTCGCTTTTTTATATCTACGTGAGCGCGGGAATTGAGGGTAAGAGTGACGTTTAAGCTTTTATATTGGTGCCAAGCGTCGAGATGGTGTGGGTTTTTCCGCCCGCATTGTAGGTCATGCCAACTTTGCCATGAGTTCGCTGGAGCATGTTGTTGAGTTTATTGAAGCTCAGCTGTGCGCGACTAAGCGATTCGCCATTTACTTGGTTAACTTGTTGACAGTCGAGGACGATCGATTGGATTTGAGCAACAACCTGACTTAGGTGCTCATCTTCAGTAAGTTGATTGACGTGCGGGTGAGAGGCGATTCGCTGATCAGTTGTTCTGAGCTGATCAATGAGCGTCATCTTCTGTTTGGCAATGTTCTCAATCTCGGTAGAGACACGCGCCGTTATTGCTTGTGTTTCTTGGCGTAAAACAGCGGAAAGTGCCTTAGCATTTTCTAGCTGGAAATTAACGAGATCGACTAATGCTGCCATAAAATACTTACCTTCGGCCTAAGTCAGTTAGCTTTTGCCTTGCAATTCGTTTTCAAACTTAATCATGTTGTCAGCCAATTTTTCAGGATCGACTTTGTATGAACCGTTTGTGATAGCTTCTTTGATTGCTGCAACTTTGGCGCTGTCATATGCCGGAGAAGCTGCCATATCCTTCTGGAGTTTACTGACGGCTTTACTTTGCTGGCTGAGTGATACTGCGTCTTGTTGCGCTGGCGCCTTTTTTGATTCTGTCGTGCTGGTAGCATTGGAATCGTTACGTGCAGGTGCGCGACTTGTTGTCGTCATCATTTGCCCTGAACGTATATTATCTATACCTGCCATGTTTAACCTTTGCCTTGTATCGTAATACTGGTATCCAGACTATCGACCAGCGCAAAAATAACTTTAGTCATTTTTTGCATTTTTATTGATCAGTTTAAACACGCTACCAGTGGGTATTAAAAATTAACAGTGATTTCCGCAATGTCAGTCACTATGCCTTCTATTATACGTTGCGACTTATCATTTTTCACTCTTACTTGATCGCCAGCTGAACCATCCTGCAATGCTGTGCCTTGCGTTGTGATCGTCATGCCAGAATTCACCGCTTTGATAATGACCTTTTCATTTCGGCATACCACACAAACATCATTTCTCTCTACGACATCGCCTAAGCGAACATTACGCTTTAGCTTTGCCCCAACCACTTGATCGTAGCTAGAAAATCCATCTTTACGAAAGCGCTGTAGCTCGATCATGGAAGTGGTAACATCCGATGCGCTGACGATTTCTCCTCTCCCTAGTGTTCGTGTAGCGACGATCATTGGTACTGATACCGAGATCCTCACAGGGACATAGACTTTCCAGTCATCCGGTTGGCATTCCACTAACACATTGATGTTACTTCTCGTGCTGCTGGTGGAAGAGGCAGATGTATCTAACGGAACAGGGCAATCCGTTGCTTTTATTCTCGAGTCGATCTCTGCCGCATTAACAGATAGCTCGCCACCATCAGGCTGATCGACCGTAGCAAGAATATGTTGTTCTGCTGCTGTTTTTATTTGCTCGATCTGATTATCTGAAGCTGAATGAACAAAAAAGCTAAACATACTGAGCAAAATGCCGATAGACTTAGCGTACTTTGTAATTAGCGCTCTACATATTGTCATAGTCAATGGTGTCGAAGTGAAAGTGAAATACGCCATACTGTCTCCCTGGTATCGTGCTTGCCAGTGGTAGAGTATCATTTAAAAACAAAAAGTTTGAGATGGAGATGAGCATATGACGGGGATTCTTGACTCGGTGAATCAGCGTACGCAACTCGTCGGTCAGAACCGATTGGAATTATTGACCTTTCGACTGATGGGCCGACAGCGCTACGGCATTAACGTATTCAAAGTGAAAGAAGTACTACAGTGCCCTAAGCTGACTTCAATGCCAAATCTACACCCTCTGGTTAAAGGTATCGCTCATATCCGCGGCCATACCGTGTCCGTTATTGATTTGAGCCTGGCAATTGGTGGCCGCCCAACCACTGATTTAGATAAATGTTTTGTTGTTATTGCAGAATTTAACCGTACGATCCAAGCATTTTTGGTATCATCGGTTGAGCGTATTATCAATATGCATTGGGAAGCGATTTTGCCACCGCCAGACGGCGCAGGTAAAGCGCACTACTTGACTGCCGTTACAAACATTGACAATGAGCTGGTTGAAATCCTTGACGTTGAAAAAATCCTGGCAGAAATTGCGCCAGTTGATGAAACGATGGATTCCGCTATTGGCGAAGAAATCGCACAAGCAGAACAAGAAAAGCCTATTGTACGCCGCATACTGATTGCTGATGACTCGACGGTCGCGCGTAAACAGGTAGAGCGTGCGATTACATCCATCGGTTTTGAGGTCGTATCTGTCAAAGACGGCAAAGAAGCGTACAATAAGTTGATTGAAATGGCTCAAGAAGGCAATATCTACGATCAAATTTCGTTGGTTATTTCCGATATTGAAATGCCAGAAATGGACGGCTATACCTTAACGGCTGAAATTCGCAGACATGCCGATTTGAAAGACCTTTATGTTATCCTCCATTCTTCATTAAGTGGTGTATTCAACCAAGCTATGGTTGAGCGTGTAGGTGCCAACACCTTCATTGCGAAATTTAACCCAGATGAGTTGGGTAACGCGGTTAAATCTGCATTAACACAATAAAAGAGACATTAATGACTGCTATTACAATCAGTGATCAAGAGTATCGTGACTTTAGCCGTTTTCTAGAATCGCAATGTGGCATCGTGTTAGGTGATAGCAAGCAATACCTCGTGCGTAGCCGACTGAGTCCTTTAGTGACGAAGTTTAAGCTCGCATCGTTATCAGATTTGCTACGTGATGTTGTTACAGGGCGTAATCGAGAATTACGAGTCGCCGCTGTGGATGCGATGACGACTAACGAAACCTTGTGGTTTCGAGATACTTATCCGTTCACGGTTTTAGCTGACAAATTATTGCCAGAAGTAGCGGCAAGCAAGCGCCCAATTAAGATCTGGTCTGCTGCCAGTTCATCGGGCCAAGAACCGTATTCTATTGCAATGACGATCCTGGAAACGCAACAGCGCAAGCCGGGCTTGTTACCAAACGTGTCCATTACAGCCACAGATATTTCGGCAAGTATGCTCGAGATGTGTCGTGCAGGGGTGTACGACAACTTGGCTTTGGGTCGCGGGCTTTCACCAGAACGTCGTCGCACCTTCTTTGAAAATGCGGACGGTGGTCGCATGAAAGTCAAAGATAACGTCAAGCGTTTGGTGAACTTTCGTCCACAAAACCTGATGGACAGTTACGCACTGATGGGTAAGTTCGACATCATTTTCTGTCGTAACGTATTGATTTACTTTTCTCCAGAAATGAAATCTAAAGTGCTTAACCAAATGGCGAGCAGTTTAAACCCTGGTGGTTACTTGCTGTTAGGGGCATCAGAGTCGCTAACTGGTCTGACTGATAAATTTGAAATGGTGCGCTGTAATCCGGGCATCATTTACAAGCTTAAATAGCGGTATCTCTTCATTGATAGAAAAGCCTGACTTCGTGTCAGGCTTTTTTGTTTGTTACCTTTCTGCGCCGAGCGCTTCATGTATCACTCAATTAGTTGAAGCGCGTTTTTGCCTTGTGCCCTCAACACGGTGTATCTTTATTAAGTGAGCAAAGTGATACGACATGACATTCCAGTTACTTTGGCTCACTTATTGCTATTTCAATTCACGGTAACCACTAGGTTGGTGTAATGCTTTAGGTTTTGGCATGCTAATTGCTTTTTGGTTATCAATCACGGTCAGTTCTTAATTGTAGAGGCAAACATGGCTATATCTTTTGACAATGCACTAGGCATCCACCAGCACACGGTGGGCGTACGTGAGCGCAATGCAGAGGTGATTTCCACCAACATCGCACAAGCAAACACGCCTGGTTACAAAGCAAGAGGTTTAGACTTTGCGAAGGAATTGCAAGCGGCAACATCTGGGGCAAGCATTGGTCTTAGTCGCACAGATGGTCGGCATATTCCTGCCACTACAACGTTGGTTGGGGACAAGTTATATCGTCTTCCTACGCAACCAGATACGGGAGATGGCAACACGGTAGACTTGGATTTAGAGCGTAACTTGTTTATGCAAAACCAAATCAGACACCAAGCATCACTCGACTTTCTAGGCAGCAAATTCAAGAACTTAACCAAAGCAATCAAAGGGGAATAATTTAGATGAGCTTATTTAACGTTTTCAATGTGACAGGTTCCGCAATGAGCGCTGAATCCGTTCGTCTGAATACTACCTCAAGCAACTTGGCGAACGCCGACAGTGTCAGCAGCTCTGCGAAAGACACTTACAAAGCGCGTCATGCCGTGTTTGGTGCAGAGTTAAGTAACGCCATGCGTGGCGGTGATACGGTGCCAGTGAAAGTGATGGGTATTGTAGAAAGTGATAAACCGCTGAGTGCGGAGTACAACCCAGACCATCCCCTTGCAAACGAAGAAGGCTACATCTACAAGCCTAACGTCAATGTAATGGAAGAAATGGCAAACATGATTTCAGCTTCTCGTGCATATCAGACTAATGTACAAGTCGCTGATTCTAGTAAACAAATGCTGCTGCGTACGCTGCAGATGGGTCAATAAGGATAAGGGGGTAGCGTATGGCCGGAATTAACAACGTTGGTCAAAGCGGCTTGTCCTATATCGACCAGCTTAAAAGTCTACAAGAGAGTAACAAGAAAGCGGAAGAGAGCACGGGTAAGCAGGACCTAAAACAGGAAGACTTCTTATCATTGCTCACGAAGCAACTGTCTCAGCAAGACCCTTTTAAGCCGGTAAGTAATGACCAGATGATTGCGCAAATGGCTTCATTTGCGACCGTTGATGGCATTGGCAAGATGAACACTCAGTTTGAGAGTTTGAATTCGTCAATGACATCAAATCAAGCGTTACAAGCTTCCTCTTTGGTAGGGCGTGACGTATTGGTCCCAGGAGCAGCAGGTGTGAAGCAGGACGACGCACCAATGGCGGCAATGGTTAAGCTTTCACAATCTATCGATAATCTGTTTGTTCGTGTAGAGGATGAAGCTGGCCAACTGGTTCGTACCTTTGAGGTAGGGGCGAAACCAGCCGGCGACACGCGTGTGCTTTGGGACGGTAAAGATGAAAGCGGAAATCCACTGCCAGCTGGCAAATACAAAGTGAAAGCGTCTGGCTTAGTTGAAGGGGAGTCGCAAGAGTTCCCAGTATCGACATACGCCAACGTAAACAGCGTATTGCTTGGCAAAGGTGACGGAAACGTATTACTCAATCTGGCTGGTTTTGAATCGCCAGTTCGACTTGCAGAAGTATTGGAAGTCGGCAAAGCGTAGTCATAGCTCGCTAGATTAGGAGATTTTGGAATGTCATATGTATCTTTAAGCGGTTTGTCCGCCGCCCAACTGGATTTGAACACCACCAGTAACAACATTGCGAACGCCAACACTTACGGCTTTAAAGAGTCCCGTGCTGAGTTTGCTGATGTCTACTCTAACTCTTTATTTACTAACGCAAAAACCACACCGGGTGGTGGTGCGCAAGCAAGCCAAGTGGCACAGCAGTTCCATGAAGGCTCTAGCATTTACACCAACAACCCAATGGATTTGCGTGTTTCGGGGACAGGTTTTTTCGCTGTAGCGAAAGAGCGTCTAACTCCACAACAGAATGAACTGACACGTAATGGTGCATTTCACTTAAATAAAGAAAACTACATGGTGACCGCGAACGATGAGTTCTTATTAGGTTACCAAGTGGACCCAAGCTCTGGTGAGGTTTCTTCATACGAGCCACAACCCATCAATATTCCTGCTGAATTTGGTAAGCCAAAACAAACAGCAAACATTGAAGTGGGTGTGAACTTGCCAGCGAACGGCGATTTGAAAGATCCAACGCAGTTTGATTTTTCAGACCCAGATACATACAACCGTTCAACCTCTTCGACAATTTATGACTCGATGGGTCAGTCTTACAAGCTAACGACGTATTACTTGAAAGATCAGACTCAGCCAAATACATGGAACACTTACTACACCGTGACAGATAAAGAAGGTGAAAAGCCTTTAAATGTTGCGGCTGGTGATGCGCAAACGCCAACAGGTCATGTGGGGCATACCATGAAGTTCAACAACGATGGTACGTTGGCGAGCTTGAACAATGGTCAGCCAATCACTTCTGTGGCTCTGGGCGATCCGGCGACGAACACGACACCAGTCGATATGAATGGTGCCGATCCTGCGCAGACGCTTAACTTCGGCTTAGGCTCAGCAACACAGTTTGCGGCTCCGTTCGAACTGACTAAGTTTGACGAAGACGGTGCAACGACGGGCTTCCTAACCAAAGTTGACTTCGATGAAAACGGCAGCGTATTGGGAACTTACTCAAACGGTGAAAACGTTACATTGGGTCGTGTTGCTCTCGTACGTGTTCCAAACGAGCAAGGTCTGGATAAGAAAGGCGGCACTCAATGGGATTCAACGCAGTTCTCTGGTGACAAGATCTGGGGTGAATCAAATAAAGGCTCTTTCGGCACCATCAATAACGGTATGCTGGAACAGTCAAACATTGATATGACGCAGGAGTTGGTGGACCTGATCTCTGCTCAGCGTAACTTCCAAGCAAACTCACGTTCGCTAGAAGTACACAACCAACTACAACAGAATATCTTACAGATCCGCTAGAGCACTAGCTGGGTCATTCGATACTCTGCTTGAGTAAGCAATGGCGTGTGATTGCTTCTTAGTAATTGCCGCTTTGTTCATTTTCATCATGACATTCATCTGATGCTTAGCCTGAATACACCTCACTCAGGCTAAGCATGCTTTGATCTACGATTTGCCGCTGTTGCCGCCGTATGGATCAAAACCTTGCCTCTCGTTACAGTTTTCTGCCTCTATTGACCTCTTTTCATTGTTGATTTTTAATTCAAAGTATTGATTAATAAGTCTATTTTTGTTTTGGCATAACTATTGCTTTTTACTCCGTGTACAGAGAGATTTTTTGGAGTAATTTATGGATCGCGCACTGTTTCTCGCAATGAGTGGCGCCAAGCAAAATATGCAGGCACTACAATTGCGCGCTAATAACTTGGCTAACGTAAGCACGACCGGATTTCGGGCTGATTTAGCACAGGCTCGCTCAATGCAGGCTTATGGTGAAGGCCATCCTTCACGTGTATTCAGCATGACAGAGCGTCCAGGGCATAACTTTGCTCAAGGTAGCGTGATTACAACAGGGCGTGATCTGGATGTGACGATTGAAGGCAGCGGTTGGATATCGGTACTCGATCATACAGGGAAAGAAGGGTTGACCCGTAACGGCAACCTAAAAGTCGATCAAAATGGCATGCTTACCAACGCAAGTGGTCATTTGGTGCAGGGTGAAAACGACGCGCCGATTACTTTGCCTATCCCTCTCTCCAAAATTGAAATCGGTCGGGATGGCACCATCTCTGTACTTCCTCAAGGTGCCCCGGCAGAAGAATTCCAAGCGGTTGATCGCATTAAGCTCGTTAAGCCTAATGATCAAAGCTTGTTTAAAGACACCAATGGCTTATTTCGCCATAAAACTCCAAACCAACCTTACGAAGCAGACGCGACTGTTAGTCTCCAGACGGGAGCGATAGAAGGCAGTAACGTGAATGCCGTAGGTGAAATGACCGCATTGATTGACTTACAACGTCAGTTTGAAATGCAAGTCAAGATGATGAGCACAGCTGAAGAAATGGATAAATCTTCAGATTCACTGCTTCGTATGAGTTAACAGAGTTAGAGGTTCACTATGCATCCAGCACTATGGGTAAGTAAAACAGGTCTAGACGCCCAACAAACCAACATTGCCACGATTTCGAACAACTTGGCGAACGCCTCTACTGTCGGCTACAAAAAGAGCCGTGCAGTATTCGAAGATCTGTTCTATCAGAACATCAACCAGCCTGGCGGCCAGTCATCTCAGAACACGGAACTGCCAAGTGGCTTGATGCTAGGTGCGGGTTCTAAAGTGGTTGCGACGCAAAAAGTGCACACGCACGGCAATGCACAGACAACGACCAACGCACTGGACATGATGGTGGAAGGCGACGGCTTTTTTCAAGTGACATTGCCGGACGGCAACATCGGTTATACCCGTAACGGTCAGTTCACGCTAAATGGTGAAGGCACGTTAGTCACGTCGGGTTCTGGCTACCCTGTAGAGCCTGAAATTGTGATTCCAGAAGATGCGATTTCTATTACTGTCGGTACGGATGGTGAAGTGTCGGTTCGCGTCCGAGGGCAGCAAGACAACCAAGTCGTTGGTCAGTTAACCATTACAGATTTTGTTAACCCGGGTGGCCTAGAGCCAATTGGTCAGAACCTTTACTTACCAACGGGGGCCAGTGGCGATCCACAAGAGGGTGTTCCTGGTTTGGACGGTTTGGGGGAAATTCGTCAATCCATGCTGGAAGCGTCCAACGTGAATGTAACAGAAGAGTTGGTCAATATGATCGAAGCCCAGCGCGTTTACGAAATGAACTCAAAAGTGATCTCGTCAGTCGATAAGATGATGAGCTTCGTTAACCAGCAATTGTAACGATTAAGAGCAAGATTTGAGGAGCTCACGATGAAACGTATTTGCCTACTCGCTTTGATTGCTACGATGTCGGGCTGTGCCATGTTGGAACCGATTGAAACGGATGAAGTGACACAAGCAACCACTGTGGTCGACGCAGTAGAAGGTGATAAATCGAAAGAAGAGAGCAGCGGTATTGTAGATACTTTACGTGGTAGAAGCGATCCGGTTGCTGGCGACCCTGCTTGGGCTCCAATTCATCCGAAAAACAAACCTGAGCATTACGCTGCTGCAACAGGTTCGTTGTTTAGCGCCGAGCACATTACCGATCTCTACGACGATTCTAAACCACGTGGTATTGGCGACATTATTACCGTAACACTTGATGAGACAACCAGTGCGACGAAAAGCGCAAATGCCGATTTATCGAAAACCAATGAAGCGCAAATGGACCCGCTTCAAGTGGGCGGAGAAGAGCTGAAAATTGGCGGAAAATATAATTTCTCTTATGACTTAAACAACTCCAACTCATTTGCAGGTGACTCTTCTGCAAAGCAGAGCAACAGCATCAGTGGTTACATCACTGTTGAGGTGATCGAAGTACTGGCAAACGGCAACCTCGTGATCCGCGGTGAGAAGTGGATGACGCTAAATACGGGTGATGAGTACATACGTTTAAGTGGCACTATTCGTCCGGATGATATTAATTTCGACAACACCATTGCATCAAATCGCGTCTCTAACGCAAGAATTCAGTACTCTGGCACTGGTTTGCAACAAGATATGCAAGAGCCAGGCTTCTTGGCACGATTCTTTAATGTAGCGCTATAACACGCCGTGCTGACGGCAATTTGACTGCAAGAGATAAGTAAGCATGAAAAAACTCCTTTTAGTACTGATGAGCGTTGCTCTGTTTTCTACCGTAGCCCAAGCCGCACGTATCAAAGACGTCGCGCAAGTGGCAGGTGTACGAAGCAACCAACTCGTGGGTTATGGTTTGGTTTCAGGCTTACCTGGTACGGGTGAAGCGAACCCGTTTACAGAGCAAAGTTTCGCCGCCATGCTGCAAAACTTCGGCATTCAGATGCCGCCGGGCACAAAGCCAAAAATTAAAAACGTTGCCGCAGTCATGGTTACGGCAGAATTGCCGCCTTTCTCTAAACCGGGTCAGCAAGTGGACGTGACTGTCTCTTCCATCGGAAGTGCTAAAAGTTTGCGTGGTGGCACCTTGCTGCAAACGTTCCTCAAAGGTCTCGACGGTCAAGTTTACGCGGTTGCTCAAGGTAACTTAGTAGTGAGCGGCTTCAGTGCTGAAGGCGCTGACGGTTCTAAAATCGTAGGTAACAATCCAACCGTTGGTCTTATCTCTAGTGGTGCGACAGTAGAGCGAGAAATTCCAAACCCATTTGGTCGTGGTGATTACATCACGTTCAACTTGCTTGAGTCAGACTTCACAACGGCTCAACGTATGGCGGATGCGGTAAACAACTTCCTTGGCCCACAAATGGCGAGCGCTGTTGACGCGACATCAGTGCGCGTGCGTGCTCCTCGTGACGTCAGCCAGCGTGTGGCGTTCTTATCGGCAATTGAAAACCTAGAATTCGACCCAGCAGATGGCGCAGCCAAAATCATCGTTAACTCTCGCACGGGTACCATCGTAGTTGGTAAACATGTTCGCCTTAAACCTGCTGCGGTAACCCATGGCGGAATGACGGTCGCAATCAAAGAAAACCTGAATGTTAGCCAACCTAACGGCTTTTCTGGTGGGCAAACCGTTGTCGTGCCAGACTCGGATATCGAAGTTAGCGAAGAGCAGGGCAAGATGTTTAAGTTCGAGCCAGGCTTAACGTTGGATGATTTGGTCCGTGCCGTTAACCAAGTCGGCGCAGCGCCGTCGGATTTGATGGCTATCTTGCAAGCATTGAAACAAGCTGGTGCCATTGAAGGCCAGTTGATCATCATTTAATGGTTAGGAGGTAGGTATAATGAACAATCCTAACGACATTGGTTTTATTCATGACATCAGTTCGCTGGATACCCTGCGTCAAAAAGCAGTGAAAGAAGGTAAAGATGGCGAGCAAGAAGCACTGCGTGCAGCGGCTCGTCAGTTCGAATCTATTTTCACCTCCATGATGTTGAAATCAATGCGAGAAGCCAATGAGGGCTTTGAGTCCAACATGATGAACAGCCAAAACGAGAAGTTCTACCGACAAATGTTGGATGAACAGATGGCGAGTGAATTGAGTTCGTCTGGTTCAATGGGACTGGCCGATATGATTGTTAAGCAATTAACGGCTGGGCAAGGGAACGACAAAAAAGAAACGGCTATGCGTGATGCGGCAAACAATGCTGCGGAATATCGTCGTGTTGACCCGAAAAAAGCGCGCGAGATTGAACAGCGCTTGATTGAATCTGGTCAGCTATCTCGACCAAGCAATGAACCCACTCGATTCGATTCACCAGAATCCTTTGTTAACTCGATGAAGCCATACGCGGAGAAAGCTGCGAAAGCCTTAGGTGTCGAGCCATCTCTGCTACTTGCGCAAGCCGCTTTGGAAACGGGGTGGGGACAAAAGGTCGTGAAGAACGCGCGTGGCAGCAGCAACAACTTATTTAATATCAAAGCAGATCGAAGCTGGCAGGGTGACAAAGTGACGACTCAAACTTTAGAGTTCCACGATAACACGCCAGTGAAAGAGACGGCAGCGTTTCGCTCCTACTCAAGTTACGAAGACAGCTTTAATGACTTTGTACGATTTTTGAATGACAACCCACGTTACGAGACAGCATTACAGCAACGCGGGAATTCAGAGTCGTTTATTCGCGGTATCCACAGTGCGGGTTACGCGACCGATCCGAATTACGCAGATAAAGTCCTGCAGGTGAAGGATAAAATCGAAAGTATGTAATGTTTCTGCGACAATTTATGACGTTCTCGAAGGCTTGCCATAGTGCAAGCCTTCACTTTATCTGAACATCTACGCCTTTCTATCACTTGGCACATCTTTTGCTTTTAATGTGTCTAGGTGATCGGTTTTGCCGATTTATATTTCGTTTTCGGGGGCATGTATGGCGTCAGATCTTCTGAATGTAGGTACTCAAAGTGTGCTTACTGCTCAGAGACAATTAAACACCACTGGTCATAACATTTCTAATGTTAATACAGAGGGTTATAGCCGTCAGTCTGTTATCCAAGGCACGAATGATCCGCGCATGTTTGGTGGTTCTACCTACGGCATGGGTGTGCATGTGGAAAATGTTCGCCGCTCGTGGGATCAGTTTGCCGTGAATGAACTGAACCTGTCGTCGACCAACAATGCCAACAAAACGGATACCCAAGACAATCTTGATATGCTCTCTAGCATGTTGAGCTCCGTAGCATCGAAGAAAATTCCCGAGAACCTGAATGAGTGGTTCGATGCGGTAAAAACCATGGCAGATACCCCGAACGATTTAGGGGCACGAAAAGTGGTATTGGAAAAGGCGAAAATCTTCTCTGATACATTAAATGATTTCCACGAAACCGTTCGACTGCAATCTGATGTCACCAATAAAAAATTGGATATGGGCATTGAGCGCGTTAACCAACTTGCGTTGGAAATTCGCGATATTCATCGACTGATGATGCGCACCCCCGCCCCACATAATGACCTAATGGATCAGCATGAAAAGCTGGTTACTGAGCTGTCAGAGTACACCAAAGTTACTGTAACCCCACGCAAAAATGCGGAAGGGTTTAATGTTCATATCGGCAATGGACACACACTTGTTTCTGGTACGGAAGCAAGCCAGCTCAAAATGATCGATGGCTATCCGGATGTTCATCAAAGACGATTAGCAATGGTGGAAGGGAATGGCATTAAAGCGATCAAGTCTGATGATATGGATGGCAAAATCGGCGCTTTACTTGAAATGCGCGACAAACACATCCCACAACTGCAAGATGAAATGGGCCGTTTAGCGACGGGTTTCTCCTACAAAATTAATCAGCTGCAATCTCAAGGTCTGGATCTCAACGGTAAGATAGGTAAAGACGTATTTACCGATGTGAACTCTGAGCTGGTGGCAAAATCTCGAGTTTTTGCTGCGCCTGACTCTCAAGCTGATGTTGCGGTTTACATCGAGGATATTTCCGCGATCAAAGGTGGTGAATATTCGCTGCGTTATGATGGCGACCAATACAGCGTGACAACACCGAAAGGTGAGCAAATGTCGTTGAACATCGACCGTTCGGATTCGTCGTTTGTTCTGGATGGTATGAAAGTGCAAATTGGTGAAGGCCTTGCCGCCGGTGAGCGCGTATTGCTACGCCCAACGAGAAGTGGTGCAGCCATCATAAAGATGGAAACCAATGACGCAAAAGCTATTGCCGCACAAAGTTATGAAGCCTCAACCACTTTTGCCCAAGGTAACGCCAAGTTTAAAATTCGTGAGGCGGGGGATGTTAAAGAGTTTGAGGTTACCGTACAACCAGCCGACGAGAAGCATGATAAGCCGTGGTTAAAGATCACGGATAACAAGGGTAATTTACTATCGGACAAATACTCATACCCGTTAGATAAAGATAACCCGAAGATTGAAATATCAGTGCCGAAAAGCCATCCGCTGTATAAAAACGGCGATGCAACCGTGTTTGAGTTGAGCGAAGGCGCACTGATGAATGATAAATTCACCGCAAACTTGGTGCCTTCTGAAGGTGGTAACGGCAACTTGAGAAAAATGCAGAAGATCCAAACAGACAAGATGATGGATGGAAAATCCAGTACCTTGATCGATGTTTATCATAACCTCAATACTGAAGTTGGACTGAAGTCTTCTACAGCAAACCGTTTAGCCTCCGTCGCTCGTTTAGAGCATGAAGCGGCGCAAGAGCGCGTTGCTTCTATTTCTGGTGTTAACCTCGATGAAGAAGCGGCCAACATGATGAAGTTTCAACAAGCGTACATGGCTTCATCACGTGTGATGCAAGCGGCGAACGATACCTTCAATACCATTTTACAACTGAGGTAAGGAGAAGAGATAAGTGCTAACCCGAATTTCTAGTTTCCATAACTATCAGTCCGTACAAAATGATCTGCGTCGTCAAGAGAATAAGGTTCACCACAACCAAGAGCAGCTTGCTTCAGGGAAAAAGTTACTGAAACCTAGTGACGACCCCCTCGCTGCGCATTACATCCAAAACATTAGTCAGCAACAAGAACAGCTACAACAATATCTTAGCTCGATAGTGTTGGTGCGTAATCGTCTAGAAAACCACGAAGTTAATATCGCCAATGCGGAGAATTTTGCCGACGAGTCGAAGCGCTTAACGATGGAGATGATTAACGGTGCCTTTTCTGCTGAAGACCGACAAGCAAAGAAGCGTGAGCTAGAAGAGATTGCGAACAACTTCCTTAACTTGGTGAACTCGCAAGATGAATCTGGTAACTACGTGTTTGCTGGCACTAAGCCAAAGAGCCAACCATTTTATCGCGATAAAGATGGTAGCGTGCAATACGCTGGGGACGATTATCAGCGCAAAATGAAAGTTTCTAGCATGCTTGAGATGCCAATGAACGATCCAGGCAGCAAGCTGTTTATGGAGATACCAAACCCATTTGGCGATTATCAGCCGAATTACGATCTACAAAACGGTTCTGAGTTGCTATTAAACAGAGCCACTAACGTTGATACGAAGGATGATGCGGCGTATCGCGTGACATTTGTCGATATGAATAACGGCAAATTTGGTTACCAATTAGAGCGTAACGGCAAAGTAGTGGATGCCGATGAGTTTTCTCCAGAGAAAGGGATTGAATACAAAGGCCTGAAAGTGCACGTAAAAGGCCAAATTACGCCTGGTGACAGCATTGAGATCGAAAAGCGGGCAGAGTTCAGCATTTTCGATACCTTCAAGGATGCAATGGCATGGTCAGACAAATCGGTTTCGGATACGTCGGCGACCGCCAAATTGCACCAAATGACAGAAGAATTCCACGCTGCTTTTATCCATTTGAATAAAGCGCGTACAGATGCCGGTGCTCGATTGAGTACGCTGGATATCCAAGAGCAAAATCATGAAGACTTTAATTTGTCTCTCGCAAAAGCGAAGAGCAACTTTGAGGACTTGGATTACTCTAAAGCCGTGATCGAGTTCAGTGAAAACTCGCGAGCATTACAGGCATCGCAACAAGCATTCGGTAAGACCAAAGATCTAACGTTGTTTAACTACATCTAGTATGACACTCATACACATTGTCTGATTTTGATGCCTTATGTGCAAAGCCTTAAGCGCGATAAGTCGACGTAACCTGAGAGTCTGAGATGTCATGCGGCACGATTTTACCCAAAGCGGCAATGATGCGGGAGGCAAGTCGGGCGGCAACAGGGCAGCGTTCAATACCCTTGGGCTAAGATGAGGCTGACAAACCGGAAATAGCTTAATGATAAAGCTAACTTATTGTTTATTTGATTCTTTTAAAAGTAGTTAAATAATTTACGCAAGTTGGCACACAAATTGTATTGAAAATATCAGAACAGATTTAGAGATTCTAAACCCTGCGTTTAAGGCAGATTTAGCAAGTAACTTTTACGGTCAGTGCTTATCCAAATGAGAGTAAAGCTGGCCGCTTCGCAAAAGCTTGCGAACTCAACAGGAGAGCAAAATGGCTGTAACAGTTAGTACTAACGTCTCCGCGATGACCGCGCAGCGTTACCTAAACAAAGCGACTGATGAATTAAACACGTCGATGGAGCGCTTATCTTCAGGACATAAGATTAACAGTGCAAAAGATGATGCGGCAGGTCTACAGATCTCTAACCGCTTAACTGCACAGTCTCGTGGCCTAGATGTCGCAATGCGTAACGCGAACGATGGTATCTCGATTGCACAAACCGCTGAAGGTGCGATGAATGAGGCAACCTCTGTCATGCAACGAATGCGTGACCTTGCGATTCAATCATCGAACGGTACTAACTCTCCAGCTGAGCGTCAGGCGATCAACGAAGAGTCAATGGCATTGATTGACGAGCTAAACCGTATTGCAGAAACCACTTCATTTGGTGGTCGTCGTCTATTGAACGGCTCATTCGGTGAAGCAGCATTCCAGATTGGTGCGAGCTCAGGTGAAGCCATGATCATGGGACTCACCAGCATTCGTGCGGACGATACTCGCATGGGCGGTGTGACCTTCTTATCTGAGAACGGTAAAGATAAAAACTGGAGTGTTGACCCAGCTAAATCTGACTTGAAGATCACGCTACCAGGTATGGGTGAAGACGAAGACGGCAATGTTGATGATCTAGAAATCAACATTAATGCCAAAGCGGGCGACGACATCGAAGAGCTTGCCACTTACATTAATGGTCAGTCTGATATGATTAATGCGTCTGTAAGTGAAGATGGCAAGTTGCAAGTTTTTGTCGCGCATCCAAACGTTCAGGGTGAGATTTCTATTTCTGGTGGATTAGCATCTGAGCTTGGCCTGAGTGATGAACCTATCAGAACGTCAGTACAAGATATTGATATGACCACGGTACAAGGTTCTCAAAACGCGATTTCTGTGCTGGATTCGGCACTGAAATACGTAGACTCGCAACGTGCAGACTTAGGTGCGAAGCAAAACCGTTTGAGTCACAGCATCAACAACTTGGCGAATATCCAAGAAAACGTTGACGCATCGAACAGCCGAATTAAAGATACAGATTTTGCGAAAGAAACCACGCAAATGACCAAAGCACAAATTTTGCAACAGGCAGGTACATCGATTCTTGCTCAAGCGAAACAGTTGCCAAACTCTGCAATGTCACTATTGCAGTAGTTTACTTAGCCTGTACTCAATACATTCAGACGTGGATGGGAATACAGGCTTTTGGCAAGCAACTTTACAATAGAATGAGCGGCTCTCTCATCTCTCACCTGCCAATCATTTTCAATGTAAAGTTGCACTCGGTATGCCGGAAATGTGTTCATTTCTCTTGATCTCCACATAGGCTCTGGCGACCAACCTAGCCCCAGTTCTCTCAAAGGAAAAGGGGCTTTTTCTTTTCTAATTTTCACGTCTATCGTCTGCGAACTTACCTTTAATTGTTTCCTTTTGCTGGTTTTCTATACAATTTAGCCCTCTCGGCTCGATTTGTGGAAACTTGAGCACTTTTTCTTACTTTTCTTCAATTTTATTAGCTAAATCTCGCAATGTTATTTTTTTAAACTTTTTTCTAAAGCTTCTGAATTTGGTGTCGTTAATAGAGGTAACTTTGAGAGAACTACTTGGTTTTCCGAGACGTCGGAAACCGCTACACCGGAAAATCAATTGGAGAAATCACCATGGCAGTGAATGTAAACACTAACGTATCAGCGATGACCGCTCAGCGTTACCTAAACAACGCAAACTCAGCTCAACAAACTTCTATGGAGCGTTTGTCTTCAGGTTTTAAAATCAACAGCGCAAAAGATGACGCTGCGGGTCTACAAATCTCGAACCGTTTGAACGTACAAAGCCGTGGTTTGGATGTAGCGGTTCGCAACGCGAACGACGGTATCTCGATTGCACAAACTGCTGAAGGTGCAATGAATGAGACCACTAATATTCTTCAACGTATGCGTGACTTGTCTCTGCAATCAGCAAACGGTTCAAACTCGAAAGCAGAGCGCGTTGCGATTCAAGAAGAAGTGACCGCGCTAAACGACGAACTAAACCGTATCGCAGAAACCACTTCTTTCGGTGGTAACAAGCTACTAAACGGCACACACGGTGCGAAATCGTTCCAAATCGGTGCAGATAACGGTGAAGCAGTGATGCTTGAGCTAAAAGACATGCGTTCAGACAACAAAATGATGGGCGGTGTGAGCTACCAAGCTGAAAGTGGTAAAGGTAAAGACTGGAACGTTGCTGAAGGTAAGAACGACCTAAAAATCAACCTAACGGACAGCTACGGCCAAGAGCAAGAAATCAACATCAGCGCAAAAGCGGGTGACGATATCGAAGAGCTTGCGACTTACATTAACGGTCAAACTGACCTAGTGAAAGCGTCAGTAGACCAAGACGGTAAACTGCAAATCTTCGCTGGCAACAACAAAGTTGAGGGCGAGGTCGAGTTTTCAGGTGGTCTATCTGGTGAACTAGGTTTGGGCGAAGGCAAAAAGGTAACGGTAGATACTATCGACGTAACCTCAGTTGGTGGCGCACAAGAATCTGTTGCTATCATCGATGCGGCACTGAAATACGTAGACAGCCACCGCGCAGAGCTGGGTGCATTCCAGAACCGTTTCAACCACGCAATCAGCAACTTGGACAACATTAACGAGAACGTGAATGCGTCGAAGAGCCGTATCAAAGATACTGACTTCGCGAAAGAAACAACGGCAATGACCAAATCACAAATTCTATCGCAAGCGTCAAGCTCAATCCTTGCGCAAGCGAAACAAGCGCCTAACTCAGCGCTAAGTCTGCTAGGTTAATCTATTTAACAAAGCAAGAAACCAAAGCCAGGCTCATCCCTGGCTTTTTGCTTATTGGCTATAACGATTCAGATGTGTCCTGACATTATGTTCGATAAGGCATTCATATCGATTAGATGATCTCTTTAAATTCCAATGTTTCTGCGATGGTGGCGCAGAGACACCTGAGTCAAGCAGCTGCGCAAAATGTTGAGTCACAACGCAACCTAACTTCGGGGTTTCGAATAAACTCGGCGAGCGATGATGCGGCAGGTTTACAGATATCGAATACTCTCCATGTACAAACGAGAGGGCTTGATGTCGCCTTAAGAAATGCACACGACGCTTTTTCTGTTGCTCAAACAGCGGAGGGAGCATTGCACGAAAGCAGTGACATATTGCAACGCTTACGCTCTCTGGGGCTTCAAGCAGCAAACGGCAGTTATGACTCAAGTGATCGGCAAAGTATTCAATATGAGGTCGTAGCGCTGCAAGATGAGCTTGATCGTGTCGCGATCACGACAACATTTGCGGATAAAAACCTGTTTGATGGATCTTACGGTTCACAAAGTTTCCATATTGGCGCGAACGCTAATTCAATCTCTTTGACGTTACGTAACATGCGTAGCCATATCCCAGAGATGGGAGGGCAGCATTATGTTGGTGATGCGATCGATAAAGATTGGCGAGTCACTAAAGATAACCAAACCCTAAAAGTCGAATACCAAGACAGTAAAGGGCAAACCCAAACGGAATCCATTGGACTCAAATTGGGTGACCGTATAGAACAGGTCGCCACTTACATCAATGCTCAACAATCGATAGTGAATGCTTCAGTAACGGAAAACAACGAACTGCAATTCTTCGCTTCTACGATGAAGGCGCCAGAGGGTGTGGTTCTCGATGGGAGTTTAGCGGATGAGCTTGATGTGAGCGCTGGTCAATTAGTCACAATGGATGACATCGATATGTCGACGGCAGGTAAGGCGCAGCTTTCAATTGGGGTGATTGATGCAGCGATTAAGTATGTTGATTCTCACCGGAGTGAAATTGGCAGCTTTCAGAACCGTGTAAACGGCTCGATGGATAACTTAAATACTGTGAATCGGAGTGTTACAGAATCCAAGAGTCGAATAAGAGATACAGACTTCGCAAGAGAATCTACGGAAATGGTGCGTTCTCAAGTGCTCCAAGATGCGACAACTGCATTACTCGCTCAAGCGAAGCAAAGGCCGAGCTCAGCACTAGGCTTGCTCAGTTGAACGTGTTTCAGCGATGCACATCGCTCAGAAAAAAGTCAGATAATAAAAAACGCTGCCATTGGCAGCGTTTTTTTCGTGTTCGATTAAGTAAAAATTACTTAGTTACACGTAGAACTGGAGTTTCACCAACAGTTACAGAACCAGAAAGCTTGTTTAGCTCTTTGATTTCGTCCATGTTAGAGATAACAACTGGAGTTAGCGTTGACTTCGCTTTCTCTTCTAGAAGAGCTAGATCGAATTCAATTACAGTGTCGCCAGCTTTAACAGTTTGGCCTTCTTCAGCGATACGCGTGAAGCCTTCGCCTTTTAGTTCAACTGTGTCGATACCGAAGTGAACGAAAAGCTCAACACCGTCGTCAGACTCGATAGAGAACGCATGGTTAGTTTCGAAGATCTTACCGATAGTACCGTTTACAGGAGCTACCATTTTGTTGCCTGCTGGCTTGATAGCAATACCGTCACCAACGATTTTCTCAGCGAAAACAACATCTGGCACGTCTTCGATGTTTACAATCTCACCAGAAAGTGGCGCGATGATTTCGATAGCACCAGCGTCAGCGCTGTCATCAGATACAAGCTTCTTAAGTTTGTCAAACAGACCCATTGTGTCATGCTCCTAAGGTTTGGTTTTATTCTGTCGAATTATAGTATACCAATATAGCTCATTAGACGACTTTTTTCGCCGTCTAATGGCCATTAAGTATTGAATTACTTGGTACTACCGATTACTGAGCTTTCTCAGCAATAAACTTTTCTACCACGGCTTCGATTTCTTCTGCTGTCGGTAGAGAAAGGGCTTCTTCAGCCATTGCTTTCACTTCTGCGAAGTTAGAGTTACGAACTACTTTCTTCACTTTAGGGATTGAAATGCCGCTCATTGAGAACTCGTCCAGACCCATACCTAGAAGTAGAAGTGTTGCACGCTCGTCACCTGCAAGTTCACCACACATACCAGTCCATTTACCTTCTGCGTGAGAAGCGTCGATAACTTGCTTGATCACAGTAAGTACAGCTGGTGATAGCGGGTTGTATAGGTGAGAAATCATCTCGTTACCACGGTCAACCGCTAGCGTGTACTGAGTTAGGTCGTTTGTACCGATAGAGAAGAAAGACACTTCCTTCGCTAAGTGGTGTGCGATCGCAGCAGCAGCAGGAGTTTCAACCATAACACCGATTTCGATGTTTTCGTCGAACGCGTGGCCTTCAGCGCGTAGCTCTTCTTTGTACTCTTCGATCGCTTTCTTAAGCTCACGGATTTCTTCGACAGAGATGATCATTGGGAACATGATACGCAGTTTGCCGTGTGCAGAAGCACGTAGAATGCCACGTAGCTGATCACGAAGGATTTCACGACGATCTAGACTGATACGTACAGCGCGCCAGCCTAGGAATGGGTTCATCTCTTTTGGAAGATCCATGTATGGGAGATCTTTATCGCCGCCGATATCCATAGTACGGATGATCACAGCTTGACCGTTCATTGCTTCCGCAACTTCTTTGTACGCTTGGTACTGTTCTTCTTCAGTTGGTAGCGCAGTACGGTCCATAAATAGGAATTCAGTACGGTACAGACCAACACCTTCACCGCCGTTACGAAGGATACCGTCACAGTCTTTCACTGTACCGATGTTACCGCAAACTTCTACACGGTGACCGTCAGTCGTTTCTGCGTGTAGGTCTTTCAGTTTCGCTAGCTCTTCTTTTTCAGCTAGGAATGCTGCTTTAACCGCTTTCGCTTCTTCTAGCTGAGCTTCTGATGGGTTAACAACAATCTTGTTGTTCATTGCGTCAAGAATCAGCATGTCGCCATTCTTAACTTTCTTCGTGATGTCGTTAGTACCAACGATAGCTGGAAGCTCAAGTGAGCGAGCCATGATTGAAGTGTGAGATGTACGACCACCGATGTCACAAGCAAAACCAAGCACGTAGTCTAGGTTAATTTGTGCAGTTTCAGATGGCGTTAGGTCGTAAGCAACAAGAATTACTTCTTCGTTGATATCGCTAAGCGAAACAATGTTGATGCCTAGTGCGTTCTTAACAAAACGAGAACCGATATCGCGGATGTCAGTTGCACGCTCTTTTAAGTATTCGTCGTCTAGAGACTCAAGAGCACATGCTTGCTCTTCGATCACTGAGTGGATAGCGTGATCAGCAGTCATCTTGTCGTTTTTGATAAGTGCTAGGATTTCCTCTTCTAGCTCTTCGTCTTCAAGAAGCATGATGTGACCTTCAAAGATCGCTTCTTTTTCTTCGCCAAACGTTTCAAGCGCTTTTTGCTTGATAGTTTCTAGCTGAGCTGCAGATTTGTTACGAGCGTCAAAGAAACGCTGAACTTCAGCTTCTACTTGATCGTCAGAAATAGTGTTTGTGTTTAGGACAATTTCATCTTCTTGAAGTAGTAGTGCTTTACCGATTGCAATACCAGGAGATGCTAGGATGCCTGAAATCATAGCCTTACCTTAAGTTTGGTCAACTTTATAAAACGGGAGAATAATGGGTGCGCTAACGAATAGTTTTAGCTTAGTTTTGAGCCTATTTCCAACGAAGCCATTTTGCTTTCACAAAATGGCTTCTGGAGTAGGAGACCGGATTAGTGTAGTTGGTCCATTAGAGCAACTAGGTGGTCAACTGCTTGCTGAGCTTGTGGGCCTTCAGCAGAAATAGTAACTTGAGTACCTTTTACTAGGCCTAGTGTTTGTAGTTTGAACAGGCTCTTAGCGCTAGCGCTTTTACCGTTAGAAGTCACGGTGATGTCTGCGTCGAATGCTTTTGCTTCTTTAACAAACTGTGCAGCTGGACGAGTGTGAAGGCCGTTTTCTGCTGTGATTTCTACTTGCTTCTCGTACATGTGATATACCCCAATAAATGTATTTTTTTGTTAGTTTGTGACCAGATTTTAGCTTAACTGCTTTACATCTTGTGCGCTAGCACGGGAAGAGTTCAAAGCGCGTCAGTTCTGATACTAGTCAAAAGTTTGGTAACTACGCAACTGTTTGCGTGCGTAATCACTTTGAAACCTTTTTGTGTTCTGCTTCTTTATTTTGAAGCTAGAAATAAAACACCCTGATATTACCAAAGGTAGGGCAGGGATCAACAAAAAAGCCCCTAAACGGGGCTTTTTTAAACTAAAAATTGATTTGAACACATATTATTGTTGGTTCTCTTTTTCGGTAAAGATACCTGCAAAGAGTGCTGTACTTAGGTAACGCTCACCGGAACTTGGCAAGACAGTTACAATTGTTTTTCCTTCAAATTCAGGTAGTTCCGCAAGTCGGTTCGCTGCAACAACCGCTGCGCCAGATGAGATACCAGCTAGGATACCTTCCTCTTCCATTAGGCGACGAGCCATCTCAATCGCTTCTTCTGAGGTAACTTGCTCAACACGGTCAATAATGTCTAAATCGAGGTTACCAGGGATGAAACCAGCACCGATACCTTGAATTTTGTGTGGGGCAGGCTGGATTTCTTCGCCAGCAAGTGCTTGTGCAATAACCGGAGACTCTGCTGGCTCAACTGCAACAGAAGTGATGGCTTTGCCTTTTTCACCTTTGATGTAACGGCTAGTACCTGTAATAGTACCGCCCGTACCAACACCAGCAACGAATACGTCGATTTCACCGTCTGTCGCTTCCCAAATCTCAGGGCCCGTAGTCTTTTCGTGGATTTCTGGGTTCGCTGGGTTGTCAAATTGTTGAAGAAGTAGGTACTTCTCAGGATTGCTTGCTACGATTTCTTCTGCTTTAGCAATCGCCCCTTTCATGCCTTTCGCCGCTTCAGTCAGCTCAAGGTTCGCCCCTAGTGCTTTTAGTAGCTTACGGCGTTCTAGGCTCATTGATTCAGGCATGGTCAATGTTAGCTTGTAACCGCGAGCAGCCGCTACGAATGCTAGAGCAACACCAGTGTTACCACTGGTAGGTTCTACAAGCTCTACACCTGGCTTAAGAAGGCCCGCTTTCTCTGCTTCCCAAATCATGTTTGCACCGATACGGCACTTAACACTGAAGCTAGGGTTACGCGCTTCAATTTTTGCGAGAACTTTGCCTTTACTTACTTTGTTTAGACGAACGAGAGGTGTATTACCAATAGTAAGAGAGTTATCTTCGTAGATTTTGCTCATAGTGATGTTCCTTCATTACACGTTGTGTGAATATGGATAGAAGAATATGCGGTATGAAAAAAAGGGAAAAGGATTAAAAAGTTATATCTTATTAGGTTGGCCCAGAACTTGATAAAAGAAAAGTGAAAAGCTGGCGCTGATCCCTTTCCTTAATCTCTAATCGACTATCGTTGGTGCTTAAACTCCGCGACCCACATAGCGGTTGCACCACATATTGCTACAGGCATGACAATGAGGTTCAAAATTGGGATCGTCGTAAATACAGACACCAATACCCCAAAGCCATAGGCCTTACCTTGCTTTTGTTTCAATTTGTAACGCATGTCGTTAAATGGGATTTTGTGGTTATCAAACGGGTAGTCACAATATTGAATCGCGAGCATCCAGGCGGTAAAGATAAACCATAAAAATGGTCCTACTGTTTGTCCAAGGGCAGGGATGAGCAATAACAGGAATAGGCCTATTGCTTTAGGTAAAATGTAAAGGAGCTTTCTCCACTCACGAGCTAAAACGCGAGGAACATCTTTCAGGACGGCAGTGAAACCATCATCATTTACTTTTTGTCCCGTTAAGTACTCTTCCACTTTTTCAGCCAAGAGGCCATTGAATGGCGCGGCGATAAAGTTCGCGAGCGTGCTGAAAAAATAGGAGAAGGTAGCGAGTATCGTCAGAGCGAGTAAAGGCCAAAGAATGTAAGTTAACCAGGATAAAAACTCAGGCAGCTGCCCAATCCAGCCTTCTATCCATATATTAAGGTTTGAAAATAGATAGAAGATGGCACCACCTACAAGCAAGATATTTGCAAGTAGAGGTAAGATGACAAAGCGCCTGATTTTAGGGGCAAGTGCCAATTGTATCCCGTATAGAAAATAACCGAACCCGGTTCTCTGCTGATTGTTTTGCTTCATGTCTATTTTGGCTTCGTGTAAATGAAAACTCATTGTACCTGTGAGGACTTTTCTTTCAATGCCCTGACAAATGACGTCTTGTTAAGTGGAATCGTGGCAAGAATCACAACAAAAAACGGAACTTCTTGCATTAAGTTGTTCTAAATCTACATATAGTTTTGGTAAAGTAAACGTATCATTCAGATTTATTGCACTTGGGTTGCTGCTCAAGGAACTGCGAGTAGTAAAAACAAGTATATTGAGAGTAAATAATGCAGGAATTGCGATTCGTACTCATTGTTGTTGGCGCATTAGCCATCGCGGCATTACTGTTTCATGGTTTATGGAGCAGTAAAAAAGAAGGCAAAGCAAAGTTTGGCAACAAGCCACTTGGTAAGCTGGATGTTGACCAAGAAGACAAAAATGATCTTGTTGAGAAAGAACGAGACTTCGCTCCCGCTCCTGAAGATGACTTTGAGATCATTCGCAAAGATCGCAAAGAACCAGATTTTGGGATGGCGAGCTCTTTCGACAACAAGTTTGAATCTGACCCGTTATTCGGTGGTCCATCTGAAGTCAAACAGACGCAGCAGGAGCCGGATGACATCCCTTCATTTGTTGCAGAAAAAGATAAAGAAGAGGACGTTGAGCCTGTTGTTCAAGCAACAGTAGCTGAAGAGCCATTTCAGCCTGCTGTGGAAGAAGACGTTATTCCCGCCGCGTTTGATATTACGGAGAAAGAACAGCAAGTCGAAACGGTTAGTGAGCCTGTCGTTGCAGAGCCTAAGGAAGAGCCAAAGCCAGAACCTGAAATGCAAGTGATTGTATTGAATGTGCACTGTGCTGGTGAAGAGCCATTTGTTGGTACTGCTTTGTTTGAAAGTATGCAACAAAACGGTCTAATTTATGGCGAGATGGATATTTTCCATCGTCATGTTGACTTGTCCGGTAACGGCAAAGTGCTGTTTAGCGTCGCTAATATGATGCACCCTGGTACGTTTGAGCATGCTGATCCTGCTGAGTTTACAACTAAGGGTATTTCATTCTTCATGACATTGCCTTGTTATGGCGAGGCTGAACAGAACTTCAACTTAATGCTCCGAACTGCGCAGCAAATTGCTGATGACTTAGGTGGTAACGTACTTGATGACCAGCGCAACTTAATGACGCCAGATCGTTTAGCATCTTATCGACGTCAAATAGTTGAGTTTAATGCCGCTAACGCATAATCTTAACAGCAAATAATAATAGGGCTCCGGATGGAGCCCTTTTTCTTGGATTTCCCAACCTCACCGATTGAAAATACACGGGGCTTTACTATGTCTGAATCAGTACTTCAGCGACTAGAAGAACTAAAAGAGTCGTTGCATTACCACGCTGTGCGTTACTACGTGGAAGATAACCCAGAGATCCCTGATGCCGAGTACGACCGTTTAATGCGAGAGTTACTGGATATTGAAGCTGAGAACCCTGACTTAATAACCGTAGACTCGCCAAGCCAACGTGTCGGTGGACAACCTCTTTCTGCGTTTAGCCAAGTGACACATGAAGTACCGATGCTTTCGCTTGATAACGCGTTTGATGATAGTGAACTTGATAGTTTCCACAAGCGCGCACAAGAGCGCGTGGGCAGCCAGAGTGTGAAAGAATACTGTTGTGAGCCTAAATTGGATGGACTCGCCGTAAGTTTGTTATATGAGAATGGCGTGTTAGTTCAGGCGGCCACTCGAGGCGATGGTACTACGGGTGAAAACATCACAGAGAATGTGCGTACGATTAAAGCCATTCCTTTAAAACTCAGGGGTAATGACTGGCCAAATCGTCTTGAAGTTCGTGGTGAAGTCTTTATGCCGAAAGCTGGGTTTGAAAAGCTCAATGAATTAGCAAGGAAGAAAGGCGAGAAAATCTTTGTTAATCCACGTAACGCTGCGGCAGGTAGCTTACGACAATTGGATTCACGTATTACGGCTTCTCGTCCGCTTAGCTTCTATGCATACAGTGTAGGCGTGGTGCAAGGCGCAGAATTGGCAGCAAGTCATTACGAACGCTTTTTGCAAATCAAATCTTGGGGGCTGCCAATGTGTCCGGAAACTAAGCGAGTTGAAAGCTTGGCGGATGTAAAAGCTTACTACCAAGATATATTGCAGCGTCGTGATGCCCTCCCTTATGAGATCGATGGTGTCGTTATTAAAATTGACGATATTGCCGTGCAAGAGCGTCTGGGGTTTGTTGCTCGCGCTCCACGTTGGGCGATTGCCTACAAATTCCCAGCTCAGGAAGAAATGACGACACTGAATGAAGTGGAGTTCCAAGTCGGTCGCACTGGTGCGATTACACCTGTTGCTAAACTAGAGCCTGTATTTGTTGGTGGGGTAACGGTAAGTAATGCGACGCTTCATAACGCAGATGAGATAGAACGTCTGCAAGTCAAGATTGGTGATCACGTTGTGATCCGCCGTGCTGGCGATGTTATTCCGCAAGTCGTTTCTGTCATCAAAGAGCGTCGACCAGAAACAGCTCGAGATATTGTTTTCCCAACTCAGTGTCCTGTTTGTGGTTCGCATGTTGAGCGGATCGAAGGAGAAGCGGTAACACGTTGTATGGGGGGCTTAGTTTGCCAAGCCCAACGCAAACAAGCGCTAAAACACTTTGTTTCTCGTAAAGCGTTAGACGTTGACGGTTTAGGCGATAAAGTGATCGAGCAGCTTGTTGACCGTGAGATGGTGAAAACTCCTGCTGACTTATTTAAGTTATCTGCGGGGGTTTTAACCGTACTAGATCGCATGGGGCCAAAGTCTGCGCAGAATATTGTGAATGCGTTAGAAAAATCCAAAGAAACGACTTTACCTCGGTTTTTGTATTCACTGGGGATCCGTGAAGTTGGCGAGGCAACCGCAGCAAACTTAGCAATGCACTTTAAAACGTTGGGAGCGATCCAAAATGCTACCGAAGAGCAGTTGATTGAAGTGCAAGACATCGGTGCTGTGGTTGCTCAACATATTACGACTTTCTTTAGTGAAGAACAGAACCAAGCGGTGGTTAAAGATTTGCTTGAACAAGGGATCCACTGGCCAGAGATTAATACTACTGAGCAGGTGGGGGAATTACCATTAGAAGGTAAAACAGTAGTATTAACGGGAACACTTTCTCAACTGGGGCGTACAGAAGCCAAAGAAGCCCTCCAAGCACTGGGGGCTAAAGTGACGGGTAGTGTTTCTAAGAAAACCGATATTTTGTTTGCTGGTGAAAATGCAGGTTCGAAGCTCGCAAAGGCACAAGAACTGGGTATCGAAATTAAAACAGAACAAGACTTACTCGAATTGATGAATTAAGTCTTCTCAAAAAAGCTAAAAAATAACTAAAAGCCCCGTATGGTAAGCATGCGGGGCTTTTTCTTGTTCATAATTAAGTGTTTTTTTATTGAGTAATTGATGCCTTTGTTCTTTTCAGTGATCAAGATCGAACCTTGGGTTATTGGTTTTTTTGGCTTTTTTAGTCTGCGAGTGACTTCAAGTTGATACTTTCAGGCTAAATTTAAATGTTTGATTTTAAATGATATTTTGTTGAGTTGTGTTGGTGTTGTTAAAAATAAGATCTGGATCAATAAGTTATATGGAACTTTGGAGTGGCTCATATTTTTTTAGAAAAAAAATAAGTTCCATTTGGATGTTTTTAGCTGCGAAGTTAGTCTTAATCACGTGGATACACGGTGTGTATGCAGGAACTAAAAAAAGCCAAATTAGAAATAATGAGGTTTGATCAGGAATTTACTTCTCTCCTTCGGCGGCCAACTAAAGGTGAGATAGAAAAATACAGCTATATCCATTTTTAGGAGTTTTTCCATGGACAAATTTTTTAAGGTTTCAGCGTTAACCGCAGCAATGTTTGGTGTTGTTGCTGTCGCTCCAGCTACAGCGTCTACTGAAAGTGCAGCAGGTGGCGAGTACGTAGAGAAAGTGAACGAATTTATGCAAGACTCAAGTCTGAATGCATTATTCATAGTTGATACTCGTTCACGAACTCGTACAACAGGTAAGCCCGGCGGTGAAAATGGTGACCGTTGGAGTCGTCTAAACTACTCTTCTTACAACGCAATTTTAGACTTCACTTCTGGCTACCACGATGGTTGGGTGGGCGCAGATGTTGCGGCTTACTACTCTGGCGATCTTTACAACGATAGTCTTTACAATTCAAACGAAGGCTACCTATGTAACGAAATCTCAACTTGTAACAACCTAGACTGGGGTGCAGGTGATGGTCAGCAGCTTAAAGTTTACAAAGCAGCGCTGAAATTCAAAGCAAACGAAAACTTTAATGCTCGTTTCGGTATGTTACAGGCTGGTGGTAACGGTACAATCGGTAACGTTTGGAGCTTTGTACCTGGTACTTACCGTGGTTTCGAACTAAACGCTAAACTTGGTGATTTCAACCTAAGCTACTTTGGCGCAGACCAATTTACAGCACCTTGGCTGCTTCACGAAGATGATTACGCACCAGCGCTTTGGTCTGACACTTCATGGAGCTACCTACACTCTCTAGGCCTAAACGGTAACCTAACTGACAGCTTGTTTATGCAACTTGGTTTGGGTCAAGCTACTGGCGTTCAATATGCAAATGGTGTTGACTGGGGTGCAGGTCAAGTAACTAGCTACCACAACGAGACTGATAACACATCTTACAAAGCGTATTTGAAGTACACAGTGAGCGATCGTACAACTCTAGCATTTGATTTCTACGGTGTTGATGACGATGTGAAATACGATGGTCTAGGTTTCCACACTGGTCTGTCTTTGAATCAATCTTTCGGCAAGCTAGCTTGGATGTCTGAGTTGCGCTACACAGACACAGATAACCGTGCGGACTTCGTTCCTCGTACTATTCATACATATGGTATGAACAATGGTACTTGGTCTCAGTGGTGGGACGCGCTGTCTGACTGGAACAAAGCGGGTGAGCTAGCATGGTACAACCGTCTATCTTACAACCAAGGTAACGGCTGGAACTACTACCTAGGCTTTGGTTACGGTACTGGCGCTGACTCTGCAGCAAGCGGAGCATCAGGTGACTGGGATTACGAAAGCGAATACGCAGTTAACGCAACAGTATCTTACTCACTACAAAGTGGCGCGCTTAAAGGTTCTACCATTCGTTTACACGGTACAATCCTAGAACGTGATGAGTACGCAGGTGCTGGCGATGCGGATGAAACAGACTTACGTCTACAAGTTCTTATCCCTTACAGCTTCCACTAATACTTAATTAGATAATAAAAGGAGCCGCTAGGCTCCTTTTCTATTTCACTTCTCGGCCGTCGTATATTTTGCAATATAACGGTGGCAACATATGTACATTACCGTTTGGCAACTCACACTTTATCTCTGGGCCTAACGTACGACCACCGGATGCACCATTAGCATGAGTGGTTAACGGAATTATGGCAAAAGATATTACTAATAGACCAGATAAAAATCTCATAATAATCACCTTAATATAAACTTTAAATATCTACGTGCTTGTATAAACCGTGACTACGCAGAAAGGCAAGGTTGAATAGGGCTATTATATCAAACTAAGCTCTTACTTCTTTACTATTCCCATTCCCCACCTCTAAATCGACACATTTCACTTGGAATATTCGTAACGTCGCCACTTGGCATCTTACATTCGACTATAGGTCCCAAATTAGTTGTACCGCCGTTTCCGTTGTTGTAGGCAAAGGAAGAAAAAGAAAAAATACCGCACAACATTAAAAAGAGAAGCTTATTCATAGTACATCCTCTTACTTACCAAATAAAAAGCACTCAACTTAAATGCTTATGCGTTAAGTATGTATCCGAGGATAAAAAGATCAAAAAATAATTCAATAAAGTTTTATTTTTTAAAATAAATTTAGATCGATAATTTACCTAGATATATTTCTATCTTATTGATTGTCGTGTGTTGAATAATTAAATAATAGGAAATGGTAGGTAGGGTATTAATAATATTACTAATACTTATTTTTTTCTCGATTTTAATTAAGGTAATGAAATGAAAGCAGTTGTTTAGATTAAAGTAATGGAGCATGATTTGCCCCATTACTTTGGCATAAATTAATTAGAATCAGGCTCAATGATTAAAATAATACCTTCAACATCGGTGATTCTTACGCGGGTACCGGCTGGAAGTGCTTGATCCGATTGTGCGGACCATGTGGTATCGGCTACCTTGATGCGATTGAGCCCGACGGAAAAGTCTTCTTCAAGGATAAGAGTACGCCCAATTAACTGCTTGTACTTTTGGTTCAGATCTCTTTCTTGGTCTTCTTGCTTGTCTTTAGACCATTGTCGTCGCCACCAAAGCCAGGTGGTGATTAAGCTGAAGCTTGCAAAGCAAAGCCATTGCAATTGCCAGCTCATTGGCAAAACGGTCATGAGTGCTCCAACGATAAGTGCAGACATCCCGAGCCAGAGAAAATACCCTGCGGTACCAAGTAGCTCAACTGCTAAAAGAGCAAAGCCAAACGCTAGCCAATGCCAGAAAGAGATACCTTCCAACAAACTAAAAAAGTCCATAAATTATTCTTTATCTTGCTGTTTAAACATTTCTGCTATCCCTGCAACCGAGCCCATTAGTCCGGTTGCTTCTAATGGAAGCATAATGATTTTACCATTTTCGGCTTGACCAATGCTCTTGATCGCTTCGGTATAACCCTGTGCAATGAAGTAATTGACGGCTTGCATGTCACCTTTTGCAATGGCTTCGGAAACCATGTAAGTCGCTTTTGCTTCTGCTTGCGCGGCACGCTCACGTGCTTCTGCATGGAGAATAGCAGACTGCTTTTCGCCTTCAGCTTTTAATATCTCTGATTGTTTATGACCTTCGGCCTTTAATATCTCAGCTTGGCGAACCCCTTCTGCTTCAAGAATTTCCGCACGCTTATTACGCTCGGCTTTCATTTGCGCATTCATTGCAGCGGTCAGATCGGCTGGTGGCTGGACATCTTTAATCTCAATTCGTGTGACTTTTACGCCCCAAGGGTTTGTTGCTTGGTCAACAATCGCCAACAGCTTAGAGTTGATCATGTCGCGTTGGCTCAGCATTTCGTCCAGTTCCATTGAACCTAAAACGGTACGAATGTTCGTAAGGGTCAAGTTTCTAATAGCGTGTTCTAAGTCGTTGACTTCATAAGCCGCTTTTGCAGCATCGATCACTTGAACAAATCCGACAGCGTCAATAACCACGTTAGCGTTATCTTTTGAAATGACCTCTTGCGCAGGAATATCGAGAACGCGCTCCATCATGTTTACTTTTTGACCAACTTTATCAACGAATGGAATGATCAAGTTTAAACCCGGCTTTAATGTGTGGGTGTAGCGTCCGAAGCGTTCAACTGTCCAGTTGTTTCCTTGCGGAACCGTTTTAATGGCTGAAGATAAGATAACGACAGCAAGAACGACGAAAATACCGATGGTGATCAGTGAATCAATTGGCATGAGTTATTCCCTTAAGTGCATAATGTTCGATCCATTTTTACCTATTTATAGACAATAGACAATTGAAGTTCTGAGACCTTTGAGAGGTTATTGGTTTTTTATATGACAAAGGCCGGAAATCCCGGCCTTTGTTGTCTTATTCTTAGAAGAATGCGGCGCTTAGTACAAAATTGAGTAAAGCTGGCGACGATATTTGCTTGCTAATGCGTTACCTTGACCTAGCGCACTGAGAATATCCATAAAAGTCTTCTTCACTTCACCGTCTTGGGCGCCCAAGTCTTTTTTAAGAATATTCCACAGCAGTTCCAACGCTTCTTCATCCCGACCAACTTGGTTGTATTGTACCGCCAATTCACAAGCGAGTTCGAAGTTTGCCATGTCTGCTGCGTATGCTTGTTCTAGTCGCTGTAACTCAGGGCTATCTGCAGCCTGCAAATGCAGCTCGAGCTTGGCTATTAGGCTCTTGTAGTAGTTATCTTGATACTCGAGAGGGATAGCGTTCAGTAGTTCTTGGGCAATATCAAATTGTTTGGTTTCTAGCAAACAATCAGCCATCGCGAGTTTCACATCACCACGCTCTTGCAGCTCTGGCGGCAAAGTGTGGATGATGCTCAAAGCCTGAGCATGCTCACCTTGCTGAAGAAGTTCACTGACTTGTTTTAATAGTTGTTCATCTGGGCTTGGCAAATGCTTTTGTAGCATGGTAGCAATGGCATCAATTGGCTGGGGGCCTCCCAGACCATCGACGGCTTGACCATTTATAAACAGCGCGATAGTTGGCAATACTTGCACGCCAAATTGAGACGCTAAAGCGGGCTGATCTTCACAATTTAGTAGAGCAAGCGTAAATGCACCGTTGTACTGTTGAGCAAGAGATTGCAACTCAGGGAGTATCTGTGCGCTTTCTGGCTGAGCGTTGGCCCAAAAGTGGATCAAAACGGGCGTGTTCATTGATCCTTCAAGCGTTTCGCGAAAGTTCTGTTCTGTTATCTCAACGATAAATGGGGATTGCATCAGAGTATCCTTGCCTTGTGTCTTGTCGTTGATATTAGATATGGAGTTGATTTAGGTGAAATTCAAGCGACATTCACCATCAATAATGAATCATTCTATTTTGAGAAAACGTGAGGTAATAGAGTGAGGTTATTGCTGCTCAGGTGTTAGATAAAAAGAAAACGCTGCCGAAGCAGCGCAATTCTAATGCTATTTGTTAGTGCGGTATCAAAATAGGATGAACATGGTCAACACTACACCCACACTAAGCCAGTTAAGCTGATTTAATGTCATTGTTGCCTCGCAGTAGTATAAACATTGCTACAAAACGTAATGGGTGGCGATACCAAATCTAAGCAACTCAATCACTTTGGGCGAAAGAATCCCCGCTGAATTGCGTAGAAATTGATTCGTTTAGTTGAGGTTTTTTTAACCTACATGTTCATAATGACATCACATTGTTACGGTGAAATTACATTTCGACAAAACTTTTTTATGCAGCCTGTCGCAAAATTTTATCAAGTACACGGGTTGGTAATAGTCTTTTCAAGACTGCGAATAATTTAGTCGGTGTAGTAATTCGATAACGAATTTTCGGTGAAACGCTAGTTAATGCATGAAGAACTGGTGCGATGCAAGACTCTGCAGGCAAAACAAATCGATTATTAGACTTGTCGTTGTTGAGTCGCTCTCTTTGTCCTTCATAAGCATGACGATGGGGGCTAGATTCAATATCAACCCACTTCTCAAAGGCTCGTAATGCATTGTTTCTAAATTGAGTTTCGATCGGTCCTGGTTCTATCAATGCCACTTTGATATTCGTATCCGCAAGCTCTAGCCTGAGCGTATCTGTCCAGCCTTCTAAGGCAAATTTTGATGAATTATAGGCGCCACGGTATTTCATTGCGGCAAAACCAAGAACAGAGCTGTTTTGTATGATGCGTCCTTCGCCTTGCTGGCGCATATGAGGAAGCACCTCTCTGACCAACTGGTGCCAACCAAAAAAGTTGGTCTGAAATTGATCTTGAAGAGCCTCGGTGGGTAAGTCTTCCAGTGCTCCGGGCTGACCATAGGCACCATTATTGAACACTGCGTAAAGCTTACCTTCTGCTAACTCTAGCGCTTGCTTCACGCCCGAAGAAATGCTTTCTGGGCTATTTAGGTCTAGATTGATGCAGGTTAGCCCTTCATTAATTAGGCGCTGGACATCTTGTTCTTTCCTACAAGATGCAATGACATTAAATCCCTTGTTTTGTAAGGCGTGAGCGCACACGTAACCGATGCCGGTTGAACAACCCGTAATAAGAATCGACTTTTTCATAATTTAATTTAAGACTCAGAAACCTTGATTAGAGCCATCATTCATCAGCTCCGGTCATGAAGCAAGTGCTTGAGTGCTGGCTCTATTCTGGAGTAGCTAAATTTAAAGCCCAGTTCGGTGAGTTTTTTGGGTTTGGCTCTCATGCTATCAAACAATAAGCAGGAAGATTCTCCCATTAGGAGTTCCATCGCCCATTTAGGCGTGAACAAGATATGCGGACGTTTTAGCGTTTTAGCTAGTGTGCCGCTGAATATACGATTAGTCACAGGATGGGGGGCGCACATATTGAATGCACCGTGGGCATGTGGTGTTTCAAGCAAGTACATGATGGCGCGGACCATATCTAGGATGTGAATCCAAGGCATGTACTGATTACCGTTCCCAAGTGGGCCGCCTACGCCAAGCTTGTAAGGTAATAGCATTTTTGCCAACGCACCACCATTAAGGCCGAGTACCACGCCAGTTCTCAGTAGACAAACCCGTGTTTGTTCCGACTCTGCGCGCTTGGCTATTTGCTCCCACTTTGCACAAACCTCGTGAGGAAAGTCGTCGCTATTAACATGTAAGCACTCATCAAACGGATGATCTTGTTGATCACCATAGTAGCCAACTGCCGAGCCACTAATAAAAACAGAGGGAGGTTCGGTACTTGCGTGGATCAGCTCAACAATTTGCTCGGTAATTTTCCAACGACTTTTGCAGATTTTTTCTTTTTGCTCGCTGGTCCACCTTTTATCCGCAATAGGCTCACCTGCAAGATTAATGACGGCATCAACGTGATTGAGATCGGCGAACGATTCGAGCGAGTCAAGGTATTCGATATTACCCAGATCAGCATGCTGTAGGCGTTGTTTTGCTCGCTCTGGAGAGCGTGTAAGTAGCATAACTTGGTGAGTTGATAGCAGCTTGAGCAACTCCGAGCCAATAAACCCAGTGCCACCTGTGAGTAATATCTTCATGTTATCTCTTTGAATGTACACGTATTAGAACATTATAGTCGTTTTGTGCTTAGCTTGATCATCTCAACACCATTATTTCTGGGATAGTGACAAGCTGGCAGAGATACTATTAACTTCACATATTAGAAAATATGTAACTAAATGTTATAGATGGCGCTAGTGCATTCACGGTAGAAGAGTGAAATCTATGCCAGACTAGAAGTTATCGCTCATTGGAATGGCGTAATCAGTTTGCACAATCAAGGAGGATAGGCATGGAAGCATTTGTTGCGCTTTTTCGAGCGCTCCTCAATAGTGCTCGTGACTTATTACCCATCATCATTGTTATCACTTTTTTCCAATTAGTCGTTTTGCAAGAGCCGCTGCCCAACCTGGTCTCCATTCTTTTTGGCTTGTTGCTTGTCGTTTTAGGATTAACCTTTTTTATCTTTGGCCTAGAACTTGGTCTTTTTCCTATCGGAGAGAGTATGGCTCAAGCCTTTGCAAAAAAAGGCAGCGTGTTTTGGTTATTAGTCTTTGCGTTTTGTTTGGGGTTTGGCACCACGATAGCTGAACCTGCATTGACCGCGGTAGCGGAAGAAGCCTCAGAAGTTGCGGCAGAGGGCGGAATGATCGCTAACTCAGAGCAGTCCATGCAGGATTACGGAGAAGGACTTCGAGTAACAGTAGCTCTCTCTGTGGGGATAGCCATCGTTATCGGCGTTTTGCGTATCTTAAAAGGGTGGCCGATTCATTACATGATAATTGGTGGCTATGTAGGCGTTGTAATACTGACGTGGTTTGCACCTGAAGCCATTATTGGCGTCGCTTACGATTCAGGAGGTGTAACAACGTCCACCATAACAGTACCTTTGGTCACTGCACTGGGCGTCGGTTTAGCGTCTTCTATTAAAGGGCGCAACCCTATGGTGGATGGCTTTGGTTTAATCGCTTTTGCCTCGCTGTTACCGATGATGTTTGTGATGGTTTACGGAATGGTCGTAACATGATTTCAATTGATCATTTCCTAGACACTTTATTATCGACCGTTCGAGACGTCGTTCCCATCGCCAGCATTATTTTTGGTTTTCAGTTAGCGGTGTTAAGGCGTCCTGTTAGCAACCTTAAGAAAGTTTTGCTTGGGTTCGTTTATGTGATTCTCGGGCTAGCTCTTTTTTTACTTGGATTAGAAATGGCGTTGTTTCCACTTGGGGAGACGATGGCTGTGCAATTAACGGAGCCGGAGTTTTTACAAGAGTTCAAAGTATCTGTAGGGAAAGCCTTAATGTGGGTCGACTACTATTGGGTTTACACCTTCGCCTTTTTTATAGGCTTTAGTACCACGATTGCAGAGCCTTCTTTAATCGCTGTAGCGATAAAAGCAAACCAAGTCTCTGGAGGCAGTATCAGTATTAACGGCTTGCGCGTAGCCGTTGCGTTTGGGGTGGCAATTGGTATTGCATTAGGGAGTTACCGGATTGTCGTGGGCGATCCCATTCATTATTACATCATCGCGGGTTACATCGTCGTTGTGATTCAAACGTTTTACGCTCCTAAGCTTATTGTTCCACTCGCCTACGATTCTGGAGGCGTAACAACTTCTACCGTCACTGTCCCACTTGTAACTGCATTAGGGTTAGGGCTTGCTTCGACCGTCCCTGGAAGAAACCCAATGATTGATGGCTTTGGCTTGATCGCGTTTGCCAGTCTATTTCCTATGATCTCTGTGATGGGCTATGCGCAAATAACCCAGTGGCTGAATAAAAACGTCTCGGAGGAAGAAGAAAATGCGCTTTAAATTGATACTTGCGTTTGTTGAAGACAGCAAAACAGACAAGGTGTTGGACGCTGCACGCGATGCTGGTGCGACCGGTGCAACAGTGATTAACAATGCTCGCGGGCAAGGTTTAAATCAAAAGCGAACGTTTTTTGGTTTAACGCTAGAAGTGCAAAAAGATGTGCTGCTGTTTGTGGTCGAGGAACATCTATCTCGACACATATTAGAGACCATTAATGAGGTTGGTGAATTTGACAGAGAGTCGGGACAGGGGATTGCTGTTCAGATCGATATTGAAGATGCAGTCGGTGTCGCGCATCAAGTCGAGACATTGACCAAAGTAGTCGAGGATGAATTATGAGTGATCAAACGATAATTAGAGTTCGAGATGTTATGGCGGCAACGTATGTAATGGTTGATGGACTGATGACCGTATACGAAGGCATAACGCTAGCGAAAAAATACCAAGTCAAAGCGCTGGTGGTGAAAAAGCGAGATGATAATGATGAATATGGCATCGTGTTGATGAATGATATCGCCAAAAAGGTGCTGGCGAATAATCGTTCTCCTCAGCGCACAAATATTTATGAAATCATGACCAAGCCCGCTTTGTGTGTCGAACCAGATATGAACGTAAAATATTGTGCCCGTTTGTTTGAGCGATTTGGCATAAGCAGAGCGCCGGTCATTGAAAGTGGCGAGGTCATTGGGATGGTGAGTTATAACAATATTGTCATCAATGGTATGGTGCGAGAAGAAGTGTAATAGGTTGATATAAATGAAAAATCAACGAATTTTTTCTCAAGTCAGCGACTGTTACAAAGAACTAAAATATTTAATATATGTTAGGTTGCATATGTGTTAATTCACCATTATTCTTTGCGCCCTAAGCCTAATGTCGAGGAATCTGTATCATGCCTTTAGTCTCTTGCCCCGTGTGTGAGAAACAAATCTCAAAACGCGCTCATGCATGTCCAGGATGCGGAGAGCCCGATCCGCTGCACCATCTAGCCAAATCAAAATTTATGTCGATGGTGTTTTGGATACTGGTGTTGGTTGGAACAGCGTATGCAGCATGGTTCTATGTTTTGCCTATGGTCATTGAATCATTGCGCTATCAGTAGTATTCAAACCGTCGTAGGTTGAGCTGCTAAAAAAATGCCGTAGAATGACCTCATACTTTTTGAGGAGACGATGTCGTGAAACTATTTTTTGCCTCAGACCTGCATGGCTCTTTGCCAGCAACTAAAGAAACCATTGATCTATTTTTGGCTTCTGGTGCGCACCACCTGATTTTGCTAGGAGATACGCTAAACCATGGGCCGCGAAACCCTATTCCGGAAGGCTACAACCCTCCACAGGTAGCAGACTTATTGAACCAATACAGTGATCAAATTATTTCTGTACGTGGCAACTGTGATAGTGAAGTAGACCAAATGCTATTGAAGTTTCCAATGATGATGGATTACTCATGGGTGCTACTTGAATCTGGCAAGAGAATCTTTTTGACTCATGGTCACTTGTACAACTCTGAAAAACGGCCGCCACTGCGTGAAGGTGATATCATCGCCCACGGTCATACACATGTTCCCGTCGCAGAGATGCAAGACGGAGCCATTATATTCAACCCAGGCTCGATGACATTCCCACGTAATGGCTTACCGAGAAGCTTTGGTACTCTAGAAGACAATAAGCTAACGGTAAAAACGCCAGAAGGCGAAGTATTAGCACAAACCATGATTTAACGGTTTTACTAAGTAAAAAAATAGGGAGCGAATTGCTCCCTATTTTGTGTCTGAATGTCCTAAATCGCGTTCTGGGTCGATAATGTCTCTAACGCGCTGTTTTAGCACCTTGGCTTCAGGAAAGCCGCTGTCTTTTTTCCGTTCCCAAATTTGTTGGCCATTACAGAAAATTTCGAAGCGACCACCTGTGTCTGGGTGTAAGCTGATTGTTTCTATTTCTTCGCTAAAAGTATGCAGTAATTCTTGCGATAGCCAAGTTGAACGCAACATCCAGTTGCACTGGCGGCAGTAATAAATATCAATGATTGCTTTATCCATGAAACTTTCCTTTTAATCTTTTTAAACCAGCAACTTGATGCCCACGGCAAACGTGAGAATTTCGAATGCAACTTTAATCACTCTGTTACTGTATCGAGTCGCGGCCCATGCGCCTAAACTGCCGCCTAGAAATGAGCTTAACAATAAAACAGGCAGCCAAGCCCAGTGAATAGGGGTCCCTGCCTGTGCGACGGCAATGCCTCCAATGCCATTCCAAAACAGGCCGACACAAATCATGGTGTAAGCAACGGCTTGTTTGTAGTCGTAACCAAACCAGCGCACCAAAAATAGTGTCACGAGCAAACCAGAACCTGCGGTAAGAGATCCGTTAATGATGCCGATAAACAGTAAGCCAATTCCACCAATAACCCAACCAATAGGATGATGGTTGCGTATTACTTCAGCTTGGCCTAGCGATGTCTTAAATCGCGAGTAGATACCTAGCGCTAGGATCATCGTACCGAGCATCTTTTCCGCGATACCATCAGGGATCTGTACAATTAAGTTAGCCCCTAAAATCACGCCAATACTACCGGACAAGATAAGGTAGAGCGCGATTTTCCATTTAATAGTGCCTGATCTTAAATGCGTGCTTGCTGCGCCTAAGCCTAAAGCGACCGAAGCCACTTTATGTGTGCCTAGCGCAACGGAGAACGGTAAGCCGAGAAAGATGAGTAAAGGGAATTGAAGCAAGCCTGCTCCGCCACCGGAAAGTGAAGCCAGCGTGTTGGCGATTAGTGAACCGAAAAAAAGGGTAAGGGTATCTAGCCAATCCATAAGCAAAACAAAGGGGGCGTCTTGCCCCCTTATCATCCAATCAAAATTAGTTTTTAAACAGTACCGAAGAACCGTGGTTCAAGCTAGTGAGCAATAGTGTTTTTTCGTTCACGACGTCAATACGACGACTTTGCTCCGCATCTAGCTTAAAAATTTGAGTAATCAAACGTAGCTGTGCTTCGGAAAAGTCTTTTGATTGAGAAGATGAAATATCTTTAAACTCCGAAGGCGAGACCAACAAATAGTTGTCACTTACTTCCCAGCGGCCTTTTTCCGAGATATTTATCGTTGATTCTGCGGTTGAACCTTGAGCGAATAGTTTGATATTTGCTACGCGAATATAGTCACCATTAGGGAGATATTTCACGTTTGATTCAACATTAACTCGGCGTAGTGGGCCGACAGTATCGTCAGGCAAGCTGTCTGTAATGACTGTCACCATGGTCGACTGCCATTCGTTTGCTGTGAGGAGCTGCTCCACTTTTAGGTCACTTCCCCAATACAACCAACTACTGAAAAGAACGGATACGGCCAAAACCGCAGATGCTAATTTAATCTTCATATTGGCCTCCTTTATTTGCAGATGTCTGTTGGATCGTTTTGACCTGCGAAAATACGCAGTGTTACGTTCTCGTAAGAGTGGTTACTGTCATGAATGTAGTTCAGAATCAGCTGGTTATTTTGTCCACCAGTGGCAATCACTTCCACTGGCAACGAGTCTTCTGCATGGTGCTTCACGTAGCGCTCAATGCATTGCTCTATTGAAGGCAACCAGTTGTTGATTTGAGGGTGATTTACAGGTGTCATCACCGGTACACTTTGATACTCACCAATCTGACGGAATTGGGATTCCGCAGGGTTCGTGAATAACAATACGCAAACAGGAAGCAGCAGAGACAAAAAGATAATGACACGCGGTAGCCAGTTAATCGTGTTAGATGCTGGCTTCGGCTGAGTTTTAGTCGGCTCTACTTGAGGCTCAATATCAGCAGTAGTATCGGTCACTATCTCTGTTGGTGGTGTATCGCTCGCTTCTAACTCCACTGCTGGCGCTTCGTGTTCAGAAGCGGTTTCTTCAACGTCAGTGTTAGAGTCAGTAGAAAATGGGCTCAAGCGTTCCACTGAACAAATGAGTTGGTAGCCACGTTTAGGTACCGTTTTAACAAACTCTGGAGATTTTGTTGAATCCTTCAACATCTTACGCAGAGTAGAAATCGCTTGAGTCAGGCTTGAGTCATCCACCTCAAAACCTTGCTCACGCCAAACAAACTCGTGAAGCTCGTTACGGGTTAAAACTTCGTTTGGTCTCTCTGCCAACATCAGAAGTATACGGCTTTCGTTGCTTCCTAATCGTACAACGTCGTTGCCGTTTTGTTGGTCAGCGAGCGAATTACTATTTGGATCAAAGGTGAACCTTTGAGCAAGTAGAAATTTGGTGCCAATGTTAGTCATTTAGTTCTTCTTAGATGGATGATGTTGTAATTATGGTGATTTATGTCACAAAATTACCGGGGCGCTTGGAGTGCGCACGACATTTTAGATGCTTTTAGACGGGTAGGATAATTAAAATTTTCTAAAAAAACACCGTTTTTAGCAATATTGACCTTGAATTTACATTTGTCAGCCACATGTTAAATGACATCTCGGTAAGGTGATTTCAAGGGGAAAGTCACAAACTTGTCCCTATGAAAAAGCCAATTAGTTTAGATGTTATGGAGCACACATGAGCGAAACCGTATCTCAAAATAAAGAAACTCGTGGTTTTCAATCAGAAGTAAAACAACTACTGCATTTAATGATCCATTCTCTTTATTCAAATAAAGAGATCTTTTTGCGCGAGCTGATCTCTAACGCATCAGATGCATCAGACAAACTGCGCTTTCAGGCGTTATCTAACCCAGATCTATACGAAGGTAATGCAGACCTTTGCGTGAAACTGTCGTTTGATGAAAGCGCAAATACCTTAACCATTTCTGATAACGGTATCGGTATGAGCCGTGATGATGTGATTGAGCACTTAGGAACAATCGCAAAATCTGGTACAGCTGAGTTTTTCTCAAAGCTATCTGAAGAGCAGAGCAAAGACTCTCAGCTTATTGGTCAGTTTGGTGTTGGTTTCTACTCGGCATTTATCGTTGCTGACGCCGTTACCGTGCGCACTCGCGCTGCGGGTCTAGCCGCTGATGAAGCGGTACAATGGCACTCAGCGGGTGAAGGTGAGTACACCATCGAAAACATTACCAAAGAGTCACGTGGTACCGACATCATTCTTCATATGCGTGAAGAGGGTAAAGAGTTTTTGAATGAGTGGCGTCTACGTGACGTTATCAGTAAGTACTCTGATCACATCGGCATTCCTGTTTCAATCCAAACTGTCGTTCGTGATGACGAAGGCAAGGAAACAGATGAGAAAAAGTGGGAGCAAATCAACAAAGCCCAAGCACTGTGGACGCGTAACAAATCTGATATTTCAGAAGAAGAGTATCAAGAGTTCTACAAGCACGTATCACATGACTTTGCCGATCCATTGGTCTGGAGTCATAACCGTGTAGAAGGTAAAAACGACTACACGAGCTTACTATACATCCCATCGAAAGCACCTTGGGATATGATGAACCGCGACCACAAATCAGGCTTAAAACTTTACGTACAGCGCGTATTCATTATGGACGATGCAGAGCAATTTATGCCGTCATACTTACGCTTCGTACGTGGTTTAATAGACTCAAACGATTTACCGCTAAACGTATCGCGTGAGATCTTACAAGACAATAAAGTGACTCAGTCTCTACGTAATGCTTGTACTAAGCGCGTGCTAACGATGCTCGAGCGTATGGCCAAGAATGACGAAGAGAAATACCAATCATTCTGGAAAGAGTTTGGTCTTGTGATGAAAGAGGGCCCTGCGGAGGACTTTGCAAACAAAGAGAAAGTTGCAGGTTTATTGCGCTTTGCTTCAACTGAAGTGGACTCTTCTGAGCAAACTGTGGGCTTGGCGTCTTACGTTGAGCGCATGAAAGAAGGTCAAGATAAGATCTACTACTTGACGGCAGACAGCTATGCAGCTGCGAAAAACAGCCCTCACTTAGAACAGTTCAAAGCGAAAGGCATTGAAGTTATCTTGATGTACGACCGCATTGATGAGTGGCTGATGAACTACTTAACTGAGTTTGATGGTAAACAGTTCCAGTCAATCACTAAGGCTGGGCTTGATCTAAGTCAGTTTGAAGATGAAGCAGAAAAAGAGAAGCAAAAAGAAACCGAAGAAGAGTTCAAGTCGGTTGTAGAGCGCACGAAGTCTTACCTAGGCGATCGTGTGAAAGAAGTTCGTACGACCTTCAAACTCGCATCTACGCCTGCTGTTGTGGTAACGGACGATTACGAAATGGGCACTCAAATGGCGAAGCTTCTTGCGGCAGCTGGTCAAGCTGTGCCGGAAGTGAAATACATCTTTGAGCTAAACCCTGAGCACGAATTGGTTAAGCGTATGGCTGACGAAGCCGATGAAGAAGCGTTTGGTCGCTGGGTTGAAGTTCTGCTTGGTCAGGCAATGCTAGCGGAGCGAGGCTCTATTGAGGATCCAACAGAGTTCTTAGGAGCCGTTAATCAACTTTTGACTAAGGTGTAATAACCTCTGCAAATCAAAAAGCTCGCATTTCGCGAGCTTTTTGTTTGTTGTCGCAAAATTTTGCATCTCAAGTGCTGAGTTAATAATCAATAGGGCGTGAAAGAGGGTACTGTTAACATTCTTTAGTCTTAATACACTCTTTGCTCAGAGAACCTGTGATAGAATCTGCGACTTGAATGTGAGTAATAAGGCGTGTATTTTTGCTCGCCTATATACGTTATACCGAAACTTATCGTTGCAGGTGCTTCTCAGGTTTGATGTCTAAGAGGTCAGCTATTGTGAGCTTCGGTATAAATCTTAAATATTAAAGAGGATAAATCATGCGCATCATTCTTCTAGGTGCTCCAGGTGCAGGTAAAGGCACACAAGCAAACTTCATCATGGAAAAATACGGTATTCCACAAATCTCTACTGGTGATATGCTTCGTGCTGCTATCAAAGCAGGTACAGAGCTTGGTAAACAAGCTAAAGCTGTTATTGACGCTGGTCAGCTAGTTTCTGATGAAATCATCCTTGGTCTTATCAAAGAGCGTATCGCTCAAGAAGACTGTGCAAACGGTTTCCTACTAGATGGTTTCCCACGTACTATCCCTCAAGCTGACGGCCTAAAAGAAATGGGCGTAGACGTAGACTACGTTATCGAATTTGACGTTGCAGACGATGTAATTGTTGAGCGTATGGCTGGTCGTCGTGCTCACCTTCCTTCTGGTCGTACTTACCACGTGGTTTACAACCCGCCTAAAGTGGAAGGTAAAGATGATGTAACTGGTGAAGATCTTGTTGTTCGTGATGACGACAAAGAAGAAACAGTACGTGCTCGTCTAGGTGTTTACCACGAGCAAACTGCACCGCTAATCAACTACTACGGCAAAGAAGCTGAAGCAGGCAAGACTAAGTACCTTAAGTTTGATGGTACTAAGCAAGTAGCTGAAGTTAGTGCGGATATCGAGAAAGCACTATCTTAATTTGCTGAAGTCAAAAATTTAATATTTTGATATATTGAAAGCGGCCCAAGTGGTCGCTTTTTTTAGTTTACTCGTAAACATATATCTAATTAACTTCAGCTCGGCTATTCGTTACTTCGAGGTTACTTAAATATATGAACCAAGCCGTTTACCATGAATAGGATGTTATGAAAGAGAATAATAAACAGGGTGTACTTCTAGTTAACCTGGGAACTCCTGACGCACCAACCGCTCCTGCCGTAAAGCGCTTTTTAAGTCAGTTTCTTCATGATCACCGAGTGGTAGACATGACTCGATGGCTTTGGTGTCCACTATTGCACGGCGTTATCCTTCCTATCCGAGCTCCTAAAGTTGCCAAACTCTATCAATCAGTATGGATGGAAGAGGGCTCGCCGTTGATGGTGTACTCTAAACGCCAAACGGAAAAGTTAGCACAAAAGCTTGATATACCTGTAGAGCTTGGTATGACGTATGGTAACCCAAGTTTGCAATCAGGCTTTGAAGCCCTATTGGCGCAAGGCGTTGATGAAGTCATTGTTTTACCTTTGTATCCGCAATACTCGGGCACAACAACGGCAGCGGTTTCTGACGGAATCACTAAAGCATTTAAGAACCTGCCTGTGATGCCAGGCTTTAGCTTTATTCGTGATTATTACAATCACCCGAAATACATTGAAGCGTTAGCGCATTCAGTTCGTGAACATTGGCAAAAGAATGGTCAGGGAGATTACCTGCTGTGTTCTTATCATGGTATTCCAAAACGCTATGCTGACAATGGTGATGTTTACCCACAGCATTGTGAAGAGACGACTCGCTTGCTTGGGAAAGCGTTAGGTTTAAGCGAACAACAAATTGGCATGACGTATCAGTCCCGATTTGGGAGAGAAGAGTGGCTTCAACCTTATACCGATAAGACCCTAGAGGCACTTCCTGCAAAGGGTGTGAAAAATATTAATGTTGTGACCCCTGCATTTTCGTCAGATTGTTTAGAGACGTTGGAAGAGATCTCGGAAGAGTGTAAAGAGATTTTCCTTGAAGCTGGTGGCGAAAACTTTACCTACATCCCTTGTTTGAACGATAGTGAACTTCATATCGAGATGATGGTTGAGTTAGTTCAATCTAAACTTTAGATACAAAAAAGGGTCGCAATAGCGACCCTTTCTACGTTTAGTTGAGCGATCAAGCAACTTGTACTTGCTGCTCTTCTACTTGCTCTGCCGTGCTGTGCGTATTTTCAGCGCCATGCATCCAGCGAACGAGTGTATTAGAGAATAGGAGCAAAATTACGCCACTTACGGTTGCGCTGACCGCAATACCACTAAAGATAGCCATAGCGCCTAACTCGCCTACGTGAGAGCCCACATAGCCCGCAACATAGTTAGCAATCGCATTACAGCCAAACCATGCACCCATCATAAGTGAAGCTAAGCGAAGCGGTGCTAATTTAGTTACCAATGAAAGACCAATTGGTGATAAACACAGCTCGCCTAATGTGTGGAAGAAGAAAGCGCCGACCAACCATAACATCGATGTTTTTACTGTTGTATCTCCACCTTGTTCTAGCACTGCGCCAACCATACAAAGGAAACCAATCGCCAAGAAAAATAGTGCCATCGCAAATTTCACTGGCGAAGTAGGTTCACGTTTACCCAATTTTACCCAAAGGACAGCCAGAACTGGCGCTAGAGTAATAATGAAAAATGGGTTTAGTGATTGGAACCACGCAGCAGGAACTTCGAAACCACCAATCATGCGATCAGTATATTGTTGAGTGTAGATGTTCATCAGACCACCAGCTTGTTCAAAGCCTGCCCAGAAGACAATAGTGAATAAGCTCATGACCAGAATTACTTTTAGTCGATTCACTTCTTCTTTGGTGAGTGGCTGCTTCGTGGTGGCGTTTTTGTTGTTTAGATCTCGTTTCGCCGCTGGTTCGCGACCAATATCACCAAGCCATGATTGAGCCAGTACCATTTGCATCACTAGGCTAACCAGCATACCCACACCAGCGGCAACAAAGCCAGCTTTCCAACCGTAAGAGGTTGTCACAGAGCCAGAAACGACGCCGGCAAGTAATGCACCTAAGTTGATACCCATATAAAAGATAGTGAATGCACCGTCACGACGGTTGTCACCTTCTTGATAAAGGTCGCCAACCATGGTTGAGATATTTGGCTTAAAGAGACCGTTACCAGTGATAAGTAAACCAAGGCCTAAATAGAAACTGTGTAGCGAACCAATACCTAAAGCATCAGCAGGAAGTGCAAGAGTAAACTGGCCGATGGCCATTAACGCGCCACCAAGCAAAATTGAGCGACGTTGACCTAAATAGTTATCTGCTAGGTATCCACCGATAAGAGGCGTGATATACACAAGCCCTGTGTATATGCCGTATAGGTCTAATGCGTCTTTGGTTGACCAGCCAAGGCCGCCATTCATTGTTGTATCAGTAAGGTAAAGCACGAGAATGGCACGCATTGCGTAGTAAGAAAAGCGTTCCCACAGTTCAGTACCGAATAATAAGAACAGGCCACGTGGATGACCAAAATATTGATGTTGGTTTGACATAAGCTCTTCTAATAATAGTTATTACATTTTTTAACGACTTCTACGTATACAATGCAATTCAATGAGTGACAAATAATAAAACTTTGCCATTCGACTATTTTTGTTTGTTAAGTGGCTGTTTTTGATTGGATTTGCAGATTATATAATGGTGTATTGGTTGTGTTACAAACTTAATTTCCATTTTTGCCTATGGACTTCTTTATCGTAAGTTGCTGAAAAAATGTCGTTAATGCGAGCGATGTATAATCATACTTTTATAGATAAACTGAATATCAATGACTCAACTTTGGCTTAATGCTAGGATAAAAACAAAATAGAATTGGCTAGTAAAAAGATGAAACGTTGGTATCTACTTTATTGTAAACGTGGGGAGCAGGTTAGGGCGAAACAACACCTTGAAAATCAAGGTGTAGAGTGCTTTTATCCAACTGTAGAAGTTGAGAAGATTTTGCGCGGGAAAAGACAAAAAGTCGAGGAACCGCTGTTTCCTTGTTACGTATTTGCTTACTTTGATTATGAGCAAGGGCCAAACTTCACCTCAGTCCGCTCTACTCGAGGTGTTGTTGACTTTGTGCGTTTTGGTGCTCAACCGAAAGAAGTTCAAGGTGACTTGGTCTTCGAATTGATGCAGCTAGAAAAGTGTTGTAATGACAATACCGTTTCTGAATGCATGCCAAAACCAGGCGATCAAATTAGAGTTAAAAGCGGTCAATTTGCGGGCATAGATGCCATCTTCCAAGAACAAGATGGTGAGAAACGCTCAATTATGCTAGTTCAGATGATCACCAAGCGTGTGCCTGTCAGCATAGACAATAGTGATTTAGATTTAAAATAGCCTAATTCCATCAAACATAAAAAGAGGTGCAAAAGCACCTCTTTTTGATCGTATCTAATTGATCGTATCTAATTTTTTGTCTGTTTTAAAAGGGTTGGACGAACCAACCCTTATCTTTATCGTAGAGAATTAGTATGAATCGTTGTGAACGGTCTGTACTGCACGACCTGATGGGTCAACACAGTTTTGGAACGATTCATCCCATTCAATCGCCTTCGCTGAAGAACACGCTACTGAAGGGCCTCCTGGTACACACTCTGCTGCTGATGGAAGTGGGAATAACTCTTCAAAGATTTCACGGTACACGTAGCCTTCTTTTGTCGTTGGCGTGTTGTATGGGAATCGATATTGAGCTGTTTCCATCTGCTGGTCTGTCACTTTCTGTTCCGCTACTTCTTTCAGCGTATCGATCCAGCTGTAGCCAACGCCATCAGAGAATTGCTCTTTTTGACGCCATGCGATCGATTCTGGCAGGTAGTGCTCGAAGCACTCACGAAGGATGTGTTTCTCCATTTTACCGTTGCCACACATCTTGTCTGCTGGGTTCAAGCGCATTGCTACATCTATGAACTCTTTATCTAGGAAAGGTACGCGTCCTTCAACTCCCCATGCTGCCAGCGACTTGTTAGCACGAGCACAGTCGAACATGTTCAGAGCAAGCAGTTTACGCACAGTCTCCTCGTGGAACTCTTTCGCGTTTGGCGCTTTGTGGAAGTAAAGGTAGCCACCAAAGATTTCGTCAGCGCCCTCACCAGACAATACCATCTTGATACCCATCGCTTTGATCTTACGACCCATTAAGAACATAGGTGTTGATGCGCGGATAGTCGTCACGTCATACGTTTCAATGTGGTAAATCACGTCACGAATCGCGTCCAAACCTTCTTGAATCGTGTACGTCATTTCGTGGTGAACGGTACCAATTTGGTCGGCAACTTCGCGAGCGGCTTTCAGGTCAGGCGCGCCTTCTAGGCCAACAGCAAAAGAGTGCAGTTGAGGCCACCAAGCTTCAGACTTTTCATCATCTTCAATACGCATCGCTGCAAAGCGTTTTGCTACCGCAGATGTAATAGAAGAATCTAGACCGCCCGAAAGAAGTACACCGTAAGGCACGTCAGTCATTAGTTGGCGTTTAACAGCCGCTTCTAGCGCTTCCGTCAATTCTTCTTTGCTAGTGCTGTTACCTTGTACTGCTGCGTACTCGTTCCAGTCACGAACATAGTAACGTGTTGGCTCAGTATCTTTAGAGCTGTAATAGCTACCAGGAGGGAATTCACTTACTGTTTTACATACTGGAACAAGAGCCTTCATCTCTGATGCCACATAGTAGTTACCATGCTCATCGTGACCTTGATAAAGAGGGATAATACCAATATGGTCACGTCCGACTAAATACTCATCTTTTTCTTCGTCGTAGAGCACAAAAGCGAAAATACCGTTTAGTTCTTCAAGGAGATCTGCACCCATATCTTGGTAAAGTGCAAGAATGACTTCACAGTCTGAATCGGTTTGAAATTCGTACTTTCCTTCGTAACGAGCACGAATTTCTTTATGGTTGTAGATTTCACCATTGACGGCAAGGATGAGCTTCTTATCAGGGCTGTATAGCGGCTGTGCACCACTATTTAGACCAACAATCGCCAAGCGCTCGTGCGCTAAAATAGCACGCTCTGAAGAGTAAATCCCAGACCAGTCTGGGCCACGGTGACGAAGTTTTTTCGACATCTCTAATGCGATAGGGCGCAATGCGGCCGCATCGCTTTTAATGTCTAAAATGCCAAATACTGAACACATACTACATCCTTACTAAACTAAACAATTTCTAATCGGTATGGTTTAAATTTGCCATTACTAATAAAAAAAGCAACGTTTTGTGATTAAAAAAATGATAAAAGGCCTTGTTGTATGGAAAATATTTAACTCAACCGTTGTTTTGGTGAATGAGATCAAGGTTTGGTATAAAAACTATACAAAAAAGGCTTTCTATCAATAGAAAGCCTTCCGAAAAATATCAGTGCTGTTGCTTATTTAATTGGTGTGAATTTAGGTTGAAGTTGTTTACAGACGTGTCGAGCAAAACCGCTACCAGCTTCACTATAAATATTGAATGCTGCGTCAACGCCATTTTCAAGTAAGCCTTCCAATTGATCTGGGTATTCGGCGATAGCGGCAATTTGCCCCTTATATTTTCTGCGTTTAAGCTGCTCAAGTGCTGTTTGGTTACCTTGATGATGTGGCATTGCAAGCAGAACCAGTTTTACATGACCTGTATCTAAAATTCGCTCCCAGAAATCCGGGTCGGTGGCATCACCAGAAATCACATTTCTTCCTTCTGAACGATGATGATGTGCAGCGTCTTCACGAATTTCTATACCCAATGAAATTTTGCCATAGCGTGAACGTAGCTCATCATAAGCGCCCGTTCCAATACGCCCCATACCTAAGATCAATACTTGGGCATGACCTGGGTTGATGAGTTGGTCGCGTTGATTGAGCTTTTCTACCGCTGTCTCTTGCAGCCACTTACCTGAATGTTGATAAATTTTATGGCTAAGGCGGTTAAGTGGCGCGGAAATTACAAAGGATACCGACACCGCAACCGCAATCGCAGCAAGCATATCACTTGGCATCCAGCCCATTTTATAGGCCAACCCAGCAACAATAAGACCAAACTCACTGTAGTTAAATAGTGATAAAGAGGCGAGCAAAGAGGTACGTACTCGAAACTTAAAATGATTAATAGTGACGAAGTACAAGAGTCCTTTGATTGGTAGCAGTAAGATAAATAGCAGGGCGAGAACGACGCCATTCACGCTCAATGAGGCGGATAAACCAATGTTCAAAAAGAAGCAGACTAAAAAGAGCTCCTTCATATTGAATAATGACTTGGATAGTTCTGAGGCTTTTGGGTGACCTGCGAGTAGCATGCCTAAAATTAGCGCGCCCAAGTCTGGTTTCATCCCAACCAACTCGAATAGCCCAGCACCGACAACAAGCGCGAAGAAAATACCGAATAGCACCAGCATTTCGCCGTGGCCAACTTTATCGAGCAGCTTATAGAATAGGGGACGAAGGAAAGGCAGTGCGAACAAACCGATGGCATACCATTCTGGGACTTTTCCGGTTGAAGCAGTCAGGAATACTACGGCAAAAATATCTTGCATAACCAAGATACCGATCGCGAGTGTGCCGTAGGTCGCGTTCATTTCGCCTTTTTCTTGCAATGCTTTTACGGCAAAAACGGTACTAGAGAACGATAGTGCAAAAGCTAAAAGCAGGATTTGGCTGCCGTCCATACTGGCTAGCGAAGTCAAGCCCAGTAGTTTTAAGCCGGATAACGCTAGGGCAAAAAAAGCGGTAGAGAGTATGTTGTGGGCGGTTGCCCCTCCCCATATTTCTTTGGACAGCAGGGTTTTTACATCGAGTTTGAGTCCAATAGTAAACAGAAGAAGAGTAACACCAAGATCTGCGAGAGTGACAATAACGTCATTGCTTTGGTAACCAAATGCATGCAAGCCAAATCCAGCTAGTAGAAAACCAACGAGGGGAGGGAGGCTGCATTTAAGCGCAATAAAACCAGCTAAAAAAGCGGCTGTAATTAGAATAATTTCCATACTGTTGAGCTGTATTCCTGATATACAAAAACGGGCTGTGAAAACACAGCCCGAGATTGTAACTCAATTGGTTGTATAAACTTAGTCTTCCAGTAACTTTTGTAACAAAACTCCGTTTAGCATAGCGCGTTTAATCATCGCAAATGCGCCCATCGTTGGCTGCTTATCAATGTGAGAAGCCACGATAGGGAGGTCGTTATGGAAAGTTTTAAGAGATTGATTCTCTACGTTGCGTTGAATTGCAGGGAAAACAATATCTTGTGCTGCAGTAATATCGCCAGCAATTACAATTTTCTGTGGATTAAATAAGTTAACCGTAATCGCAATCGCTTTACCTAGCTGGTTGCCCACTCGCACTAAACTCTGTTTCGCAAGTTCATCACCATTCATTGCGTGCTGACATACCGATTCAATTGTGATGTTTTCAAGGTCGGTTAAGCTTGATTCGTATCCTTGAGTAATCAGTTGCTTCACTCGTTGAATAATCGCTGGGTTTGCAGCTACGGTTTCTAAACAGCCAAAGTTTCCACATTGGCATTGCTCACCAAGCGGGTCGATTTGGATATGACCAATTTCACCGACGTTGCGGTTAAAACCAAGAAAAACCTGGCCGTTAACGATAATACCTGCGCCAGTACCGCGGTGGACGCTAACCAAAATAGAATCCTGGCAGTCTTGGCTTGCTCCAAAGTAGTGCTCAGCCAACGCCATGCCACGTACGTCGTTGCCAACAAAGCATGCTGTATTAAACTTCTCTCCAACAATTTCACCGAGAGCAAGATTATCGATATCGGTATTAGGCATGTATTCGACCACGCCAGTTGTTGGGTTAACAAGGCCCGGTAAAGTGATGCCGATAGCGATGAGTTGATCAATTTTGTCTTCGCAACGGCTTACGAAATCTTTTAATAAATCGATAAGTCCTGCGATTAAGTCTGCTTGGTTAGTGTAGTGCAGTTCATGCTGATCTTCTGCCAGCGCGGTACCACCTAAATCGTATAAACTGAACTGTACGTAATCTCGACCTAAGCGAACGGCAATCGAATGAAAAGGTTTGACTTCAGTAGTCAAAGAGATCGCACGACGACCACCAGTTGAAGCTTGTTGGGCGACCTCCTTAATAAGGCCGCGCTCTAAAAGTTGGCGGGTTATTTTGGTAACACTAGCAGGCGCGAGCTGACTCACGTCCGCGACTTGAATACGGGAGATAGGACCTTGCTGATCAATCAGCCTATATACCGCAGCGCTGTTAAGCTGTTTTACTAAATCTACATTACCAATCTGTCCGCCATTCATGCTTAATTTTGCTCGTATTGTCCGTTAACAACCGTCGCTTTTACTTTAAAGTCACGATCGAAAATAGTCAGGTTTGCAACCATCCCTTTTCGAACTCGGCCAAGGCGATCCTCAACACCAATTGCTGTTGCTGGGTATAACGTGGCCATTCGTAGAGCTTCGTCTAAAGCGATCCCCGCGTGCTCAACTGAATTCTGAACTGCTTCAATCATTGTCAAAGCTGAGCCGCCTAGCGTGCCATTTTCATCAACACACTTACCATCTCGGTAATATACTTTCTTACCGACAAAAATAAAGTGATCAATGTTAGCACCTGCTGGAGCTGTGGCATCCGTCACCAAAACAAGCTTGTCACCTTTGATTTTATGAGCAATTCGGATGTTTGCGTAGTCGACGTGAAAACCATCAGCAATAATGCCAGCGTATACGTCAGGAGTATCGTAAATTGCACCAACAACTCCTGGTTCACGACCAACCATTGGTGTCATTGCATTAAAGAGGTGTGTAGCAAAAGTAATGCCTGCTTCAAAGCTTTTACGTGCTTCGGCGTAGGTTGCATTTGTGTGGCCAATTGAAACCACGATGCCAGCAGCCTTTAATCGCGCAATATGCTCTGGGTCGTTATGCTCAGGTGCTAGTGTTACTTTCGCTACGATATCGGCGTTTGCGCAGATAAGGTCGATCATGCTTTCGTCTGATGGGCGAATAAAATCGACGTTATGGATGCCTTTTTTCGCGACGTTAAGGTAAGGACCTTCGAGGTGTAAACCAAGCGATTGATTTTGATATTTGTTGTGGTACTCACGAGCTGCGGCAATTGCAGCTCGCATATCTTCATCAGATGATGTAATGAGTGTTGGCAGGAAGCTAGTACAGCCAGATTTGAGGTTTGCCTGGTGCATGATTTGCATGGTTTCAGGGGTAATTGCATCGTTTAGCATTACACCGCCACAACCGTTCAACTGCAGATCGATAAAGCCTGGACTTAGATTAGCGCCTGCAAGGTCTTTTACTTCGATGCTTTGAGGTAGCTCAGAAACCGGCACAATAGATTGAATAAGATCGTTTTCGATGATGACCGCATGATCGGTAAGAACATCACTACCGGTATAAATTTTACAGTTACTTAGCGCGTACATAGTCAGCTAGTCCTTATAGATGAGAATTCAATTTCTATATCGTTATCTAAGTAGAGACTGCTTCAGTCATATGGGTACTTAGTTTGTATCACTGAATTAGATAACGAGTCACATACAGCAAGTCGCGTTTTATCGATGTTATTGTCATAGTAACTAACTGAAAAGTAATAATTGTATGGTTTTTTATGATTCTTTTTCAGAGCAAAGTTACAGTGATTTACCCGCCTAGATACCAAAATAACACTGATTCTGCCTTGCATAAAGTGCGAGAATATTATCTTTAAAACGCCATTTTTTCGTATAATAAAATAAGTTTTATGATCTCGCTAGCAAAAACCTTCCGAAAGGGCAAATTGTGGTGATTATGATCACAAACGGTGAGCTTTTAATTTGCGGAGCAAAATTAATATCATAAACTTAGGATGACTAAATTGGACGGCTGAAATAAGTCATTCAACATAACATCTAATCCTATAGGGGGAACTTAAGGTGAACATTCTCGGATACTTCCAGAAGGTGGGTAAGGCGCTTATGGTGCCGGTTGCCACACTTCCTGCAGCAGCAATACTCATGGGTATTGGCTACTGGATCGACCCAAATGGCTGGGGCGCAAACAGTGCACTTGCTGCATTTCTTATTAAAGCTGGTGCAGCGATCATTGACAATATGTCAGTATTGTTCGCTGTTGGTGTTGCTTACGGAATGTCTAAAGACAAAGATGGCGCCGCTGCACTTTCAGGTTTCGTGGGCTTCTTAGTTGTCACAACGCTTTTGGCCCCTGGTGCAGTATCACAAATTCAAGGCATTGACCCAAGTGAAGTACCTGCTGCATTTGGTAAAATCAATAACCAGTTCGTCGGTATCTTGGTTGGTATTGTTTCTGCTGAGTTGTACAACCGTTTTTCTCACGTAGAGCTGCACAAAGCACTGGCGTTTTTCTCTGGCAAGCGTCTTGTACCGATCCTAACGTCTTTTGCTGGTATCGTTATTGCGTTCATCCTGATGTACGTTTGGCCATCAGTTTACGGCGGTCTGGTCAGTTTTGGTGAAAGCATTCAAGGTATGGGTGAAGCAGGTGCAGGTGTTTACGCATTCTTCAACCGTCTTCTAATTCCTGTTGGTCTGCACCATGCACTAAACTCAGTGTTCTGGTTTGATGTTGCTGGTATTAATGACATTCCAAACTTCCTTGGCGGTGCGAAATCATTAGCTGAAGGCACGGCAACGGTAGGTGTTACGGGGATGTACCAAGCGGGCTTCTTCCCAATCATGATGTTTGGTTTACCAGGTGCTGCTCTAGCGATGTACCATACTGCGAAATCAAAGAATAAAGAGAAAGTGGCATCTATCATGATTGCAGCTGCGTTTGCTTCATTCTTTACAGGTGTAACAGAACCACTTGAATTTGCATTCATGTTCCTTGCTCCAGGACTGTACGTTCTTCACGCAGCGCTGACTGGTCTATCAGTTTATATCGCGGCATCAATGCAGTGGATTGCAGGTTTCGGTTTCTCTGCTGGTTTAGTCGACTTAGTATTGTCGACTCGTAACCCGCTAGCGGTAAATTGGTACATGCTCATTGTACAAGGTCTTGGTTTCTTTGCGGTTTACTACTTCGTGTTCCGTACCGTGATTGTTAAGTTTGGCCTTAAAACACCGGGACGTGAAGATGATGAAGAAGCTTCATCTAACGTGGCTGGATCAAGCAATTCTTCAGAGCTTGCTCGTCAGTACTTGAAAGCACTTGGCGGTCATGACAACCTAAGTTCTATCGATGCCTGTATTACTCGTTTGCGCCTTTCTGTGAAAGATATGAGCGTTATCAATGAGAAAACTCTGAAAGATCTTGGAGCTATGGGAGTTGTGAAGCTAGGTACAAACAACCTACAAGTTATTCTTGGTCCACTAGCAGAGATTGTTGCTGGTGAGATGAAGAATGTATCTAAAGATGAAGACTTAAGTGGTGTTCAGCTACCAGCTTAACTGTTTAATAGTGGTGTGATTGTTTGTTATTGGTATTGCAAACAATTGATACTACAACATCGCAAAAGGCCTCCGCAGGAGGCCTTTTTTCGTTTAAGCCCTTTGAATCTGCTTTGCTTTCACGCTAACTCGATAAATATTGTCGTTTTAGAGCGAGTTCTTGTTGTCTAATTGCTCAGAATTGTGGATCATTAGGAACAATGTACTCTGTGAAACCATACTTGGATACAGGGTTCCGTTTTCTCTGACAATACTAATATTTTTGAGGTGCTATAGATGAGTGAAGCTGATGCTCGTCCATCAAACTTTATTCGCCAGATCATTGATAAAGATCTAGCGGATGGTAAACACACTAGCGTGCATACTCGATTCCCGCCGGAGCCAAATGGCTACCTGCATATCGGTCATGCTAAGTCTATCTGTTTGAACTTCGGTATTGCTCAGGACTACCAGGGTCAATGTAATCTGCGTTTCGACGATACAAACCCTGAAAAAGAAGACATCGAATACGTTGAGTCTATCAAGAAAGATGTAAACTGGTTGGGCTTTGAGTGGAGTGGTGAAGTATGTTACTCATCAAACTACTTCGATAAGCTTTACGAATATGCAATTGAATTGATTAACAAAGGCTTAGCGTATGTAGATGAGCTAAGTCCAGAGCAAATTCGTGAATACCGCGGCACACTAAAGGCGCCAGGTAAACCAAGTCCATACCGTGACCGTTCTGTTGAAGAGAACTTGGCGTTGTTTGAAAAAATGCGCGCTGGTGAATTTGAAGAAGGTAAAGCGTGTCTTCGTGCTAAAATCGACATGGGTTCTTCATTCATGGTCATGCGCGATCCAGTTTTATACCGTGTGCGTTTTGCTACGCACCACCAAACTGGTGATAAGTGGTGCATTTACCCAATGTACGACTTTACGCACTGTATTTCTGATGCATTAGAAGGCATTACGCACTCTATTTGTACGCTTGAATTCATGGATAACCGTCGTCTGTACGATTGGGTTCTAGACAACATCACGATCGAAAGCCGTCCACATCAATACGAGTTCAGTCGTTTAAACCTTGAATACACAGTGATGTCTAAGCGTAAGCTTAACCAGCTAGTTACTGAAAAACTGGTTAATGGTTGGGATGATCCACGTATGCCGACTGTCTCAGGTCTGCGTCGTCGTGGCTTCACACCTGCATCTATTCGTGAGTTTTGTAAGCGTATTGGTGTAACGAAGCAAGAAAATATGATCGAGTTTAGTTCATTAGAATCTTGTATTCGTGATGACCTAAACGAGAACGCTCCGCGTGCAATGGCTGTACTGGATCCTGTTAAAGTTGTTATCGAAAACTTTGAAGCAGGCGCAGTAGAAAACTTGACAGTTGCCAACCACCCACATAAACCTGAAATGGGCGTGCGTGAAGTGCCATTCACGCGTGAATTGTGGATTGAGCGTGAAGACTTCCGTGAAGAAGCGAACAAAAAGTACAAGCGTTTAGTGCTAGGTAAAGAAGTTCGTTTACGTGGTGCTTACGTGATCAAAGCTGAGCGCGTTGAAAAAGATGCCGAAGGCAACATCACAACGATCTTCTGTTCTTACGATGCAGATACGCTAGGTAAAAACCCAGCAGATGGTCGTAAAGTGAAAGGCGTTATTCATTGGGTGTCAGCTGATAAAGCTCTTCCAGCGGAAATTCGTCTGTACGATCGTTTATTTACGGTGCCAAACCCAGGCGCAGCGGAAGATTTTGCTTCTACTATCAATCCTGAATCATTAGTTGTGATCAATGGCTTCGTCGAGCCTAGCCTAGCTTCTGCAGAAGCAGAAAAAGGTTACCAGTTTGAACGTATGGGTTACTTCTGTGCAGACTCGAAAGACTCTTCAGCAGATAATCTAGTATTCAACCGCACGGTTGGTCTACGTGATACCTGGGCAAAAATTGAGAATCAATAATCTCAATTAATGCTGAGAAAAATGCCAGCAAACGCTGGCATTTTTTATACCTAATCCCACAGAGTGCTATATAGATGTGCAAAACTGTGGAGAAAAAAGATGGGTGTTTAGTAGCTTTTGTTCTGTAACCAAAGTACTGACGTCTAAGGTACTGACTTCTAGAAACAAAAAACGCCAGCATGTGCTGACGTTTACTTTTTAAATTAACAAACCCTTATTTTTTCGGTTTGTGTGCATCTGGATTGTCTTTACAACCACCATCGCTACACTTGCCGTACAAGTATAAGCTGTGGTTTGTTAGTGTGACATTGTACTTAGCTGCAATCTCTTTTTGACGTTCTTCAATAAGATCGTCAGAAAATTCAATTACCTCACCACAGTCTAGGCACACTAGGTGGTCGTGGTGATGTTGAGTCGATAATTCGAAGACTGACTTTCCACCTTCAAAGTGGTGACGAGTTACAATACCAGCATCGTCGAACTGGTTTAGAACTCGGTAAACAGTTGCTAGGCCAATTTCTTCACCTAGATCAATCAACTTTTTGTACAAATCTTCAGCACTGATGTGCTGGCAGTCTGGCTGCTGAAGTACTTCTAGAATTTTTAGCCTCGGAAGGGTTACTTTTAAACCCGCATCCTTCAGCGCCTGATTATTATCTGACATATACTTTCCCGTTGGATCATCTGCAGCGATTTAACAGAATTCAATCTTCCTACCATTATAGGATAAGCGTTCGGAACATTAAACCACGAACTTCAAAGGGTTAATAGAATCTTTTTGTAAATTAGAAACAGGTCCATTATATTACAGCTCTGACCAGTTACAATTGTGTAACATTAAGCTTGGAGAGGGCAGGGATAGCGATGAATAGGCGACTAGCGAAGATATACAAACCAGGAATTGTAAAGTTCGCACTCAATATTTGGCCTCCTTTTTGGGGGGCGGGTATTAAAATCTTACATATTTCTCAAGACTTCCGTACTGTAAAGGTACGTTTAAAGCTTCGCTGGTGGAATAAAAATGCCAATCGCACCCAATATGGCGGCAGTATTTTCTCTTTAACTGATCCTATTTACTCGTTGATGCTGATGGGGATTCTACGAGAGGAATATTATGTGTGGGATAAAGAGGCAAGCATTAACTTTATTAAGCCGGGGCAAAGTGATTTGTTTGCAGAATTTGAGGTCACTGAAGGGATGCTGGAAAACATTTATCAAATGACACGGAATGGAGAAAAGTGTTTTCCTGAGTTTATTACTCATGTAAAAGATAAACAGGGGAATGTGGTTTCAGAGGTTCAACGCAAGCTTTATGTAAGAAAGAAACCTCAGTATCGCGAAGAGGAAGTACTTACCGATGCTGTGTGACAATACATACAAAAAGACCTCCAAGTGGAGGTCTTTGTATCATTCAATTTGATTAGCCTTCTAGCTCAGCTAAACACATCTCTTCATAGATCTGTTTAACCCAGCTTTCAACACGCTCGTCAGTCAATTCTGGTTGGCGGTCTTCATCAATACATAGACCTACGAATTGGCTTTCGTCACCTTCAACAAGTGCTTTAGACGCTTCAAATTCGTAGCCTTCTGTCGAGGTATGGCCAAGAATTGTGCCGCCTTTAGATTCAACGATATCACGGACTGTGCCCATCGCGTCACAGAAGTATTCTGCGTAGTCTTCTTGGTCGCCACAGCCAAAGATAGCCACTAGCTTAGTAGAGAAGTCGATTTGCTCAAGCTCAGGGAAGAAGTCATCCCAATCACATTGTGCTTCGCCGTAGTACCAAGTTGGGATACCTAGAAGAAGAAGATCGAAGTTATCAATGTCTTCTTTGCTGCTTTTCGCGATGTCTTGAACGTGAACTAGATGTTTACCTAGTTGCTTTTGAATCATCTTTGCAACGGCTTCAGTATTACCTGTGTCGCTACCGAAGAAGATACCTACACTTGCCATAGAGTCTATACCTTTACATTGTTTGTTATTGGCGATGCTACTAAGGGTTTAACCTAACCCTGAGCCTTCCCAAGTTAGCTGAATTACACCTTTTGCAATAAAGCCAGCACAGCCTAGGAAAAGGACTAACCACACAATACGACGACCAAAAACAGGTACATTGCCTTGCTTTAGTACATCTTTTATCGCCATCCCGATGAAAAAAAAGATAGCAGCAAAAAGAAGATCGAGTCCAATAGACTCGAGCATATCCATATAGTCGTAAAGCATTTTAGCCCTTCATGCCGAAAAATCTTGGGCGCACTATACCACTGTTAAACGGTAAAGTTAATGCACTACAAGAAGGGTTATTTCAATAATCTAGTGTTGCTTTTCGAATTTGTTAACTCGAAATGTATTTTCGAATGACTCTCATTACTTCTGTCGGTTTCTCGGCGTGTAACCAGTGACCAGTGCCAGCGATAATGTGTGCTTTAGCATGGTTAAATTGTCGCTTCACTGCTGGCTGATGTTCTGGCATTAAGTAGTCAGAGTCGCCGCCTTTGATAAACAAAGTTGGGATATCTGTTGGTGTGATTTCTTGCCAGCCAATAATTTGGTCATAATTCTCAAAAAGGCTCGGTACATTAAACCGCCAATCCATCTTATCGCCATTTTTGTACAGTGATTTAGAGAGAAATTGTCTTACACCATCGAGTTCAATATGTTGAGCTAGGATATCCATGGCTTGCTGTCGATTTGCTGGTTTTTCATTAATAACAGCATGTAAGCCGTTAAAAACATTATCGTGACGGTTCGTAGTGTAGGCAACAGGCGCCATGTCGAGAACCACTAACTGCTTGACTACATTTGGCGCAATGTCCACAAGAGCCATCGCGACTTTTCCGCCCATGGAGTGACCAATAACAATAGATGGCTCAACGTTTAAGTGCTGAAGGAGCTGAGCCACATCTTTTGCCATATCGGTATAGTTATGGACTTCGGAGTGGAAAGAGAGGCCGTGATTTCTCAGATCAATACTGATCACCGTGTGATCTTTAATAAGATCGCGGGCGAGTAGACCCAGATTACTTAAACTACCAAACAATCCGTGAATCAAAACAACTGTTTGGCCTTGGCCTTCCTGCTTATAGTTGAGTAATGCTGACATTTTATCTTATTCGTGATGGGTTTAACGTGGAGTATCCGCGTGGATCTCGTTATAATCCCCCAGAGTTTAAACATTGAGAATGTGAAAAGCGAATGAAAACAATTGAGGTTGATGAGGATCTATACCGTTATATAGCTAGTCAAACTAAGCATATCGGTGAAAGCGCCTCGGATATTTTGCGACGCCTTTTAAACCTTGATGGTCAGTTGCAGGAAGCTAAAGCCGCGCCTGTAGTAGAGAAGCCACAAGGGATTGTAGTAAGTAAAGATGCGGGTAAAACGGAATCTGTTGATGTAGTGAAAGAAATGCGTTCGCTGCTTATTTCTGATGAGTTTGCCGGTCTAAAAAAAGCGATTGATCGCTTTATGTTGGTATTATCGACCTTACATAAATTGAATCCAGAAGGTTTCGCCCAGGCTACGAATGTAAAAGGACGCAAACGCGTGTACTTTGCAGATAATGAAGAAACCTTGCTAGCAAACGGTAATACGACCAAGCCAAAAGCCATTCCTGGCACACCGTTTTGGGTTATCACGAATAACAATACAAGTCGTAAAAGACAGATGGTTGAACAAGTGATGGCACACATGGGGTTCCAACCTGACTTAATAGAAAAAGTAACAGGTTCAATCTAAGAAACCTGATAGAAGCCTCATAATGCGTCGCAGTGAGCGGATATTATGAGGCTTTTTTAATTTTATTTGTATTGAAAGAAAGGATGTCAAACATGGCTATGCACCCTCGTGCTGGGCAAAAAGCGCAGCAGGAAGATCTTCACAATATCCCAGCACTCGTTGCTAACTACTTCTTACTTCAACCAGACGCGGCAAACGCAGAACACAAAGTTCAATTTGGTACTTCTGGCCACCGCGGTACTGCAGACAAGCACACTTTTAACGAAAACCACATTTTAGCGATCGCTCAAGCGGTAGCAGAAGTTCGTGCTGAGCAAGGCACAACTGGCCCGTTGTTTGTGGGTAAAGACACGCATGCGCTATCTGAGCCTGCTTTTTCAAGTGTGATTGAAGTATTGATTGCAAATGGTGTGAAAGTGATTGTCCAGCAAGACAACGGTTACACGCCAACACCGGGTATTTCACACGCGATTCTGACTTACAACATCAAACACGATGAAAAAGCAGACGGTATCGTTATTACCCCATCACATAACCCACCACAAGACGGCGGAATCAAATACAATCCGACACATGGTGGTCCTGCAGAAGCTGAGTTGACTCAAGCTATCGAAGATCGTGCGAACGAATTGATTGCTGAAGGTTTACAAGGTGTTAAACGCCTACCACTAGCAGAAGCAAAAGCATCGGATCTGTTTGTAGAGATGGACTTGGTGAAGCCATACATTGATGACCTGGTGAACGTTATCGATATGGAAGCAATCCAAAAAGCGAACCTGAAGATTGGTGTAGATCCATTGGGTGGCAGCGGTATCGATTACTGGCGTCAAATTGGTCAGGCATACAACCTAGACCTAACGCTAGTAAGTGAATCGATCGATCCTTCTTTCCAATTCATGTCGCTAGATAAAGACGGCGTTGTGCGTATGGACTGTTCTTCTCCTTACGCAATGGCGGGTCTATTGGCACTGAAAGACGAATACGATTTAGCATTTGGTAACGATCCTGACTACGACCGTCACGGTATCGTTACGCCAAAAGGTTTGATGAACCCGAACCACTTCTTAGCCGTTTGTATTGACTACTTGTACCGTCATCGTGACGCGTGGGGTAAAGACGTCGCTGTTGGTAAAACACTAGTTTCAAGTGCGCTGATTGACCGTGTTGTTGCGGATCTAGGTCGTGAGCTATGTGAAGTGCCTGTTGGTTTCAAATGGTTTGTAGACGGTCTGTACACTGGTAAGTTTGGTTTCGGCGGCGAAGAAAGTGCTGGTGCGTCTTTCCTTCGTAAAGATGGCACGCCTTGGTCAACAGACAAAGATGGCATCTTGCTATGCCTTCTAGCAGCAGAGATCACTGCGGTAACGGGTAAGAACCCTCAAGATTACTATGAAGAGCTAGCGGCGAAGCACGGTGAGTCGAAGTACAACCGTATTCAAGCTGTAGCAAATGGCCCACAAAAAGACGTATTGAAGAAGTTGTCACCAGAAATGGTTGCGGCTGAAACTCTAGCAGGTGATGCTATCACTGCTCGTCTAACGCATGCACCAGGCAATGGTGCTCCGATTGGCGGCCTTAAAGTAACGACAGCTAACGGTTGGTTCGCTGCTCGTCCATCAGGCACAGAGGACATCTACAAGATTTACTGTGAAAGCTTCAAAGGTGAAGAACATCTGAAACAAATCGAAGCTGAAGCACAAGAGATCGTTAATCAAGTGTTTGCAGCCGCTGGTTTGTAAAACATCCAATGGTCAATGTATCTAGCAAAGGGTTGATGTGAAAACATCAACCCTTTCATGTTTAAGTGCCCCGAACCGCTTTATCTCCGGGCCATGAATCTGGTACCACAAACCAGAATTGACCGTCCTCCGTTTGTGCATGTACAAATCGGTCTGAAGGCTTTTCAATGGGTCGAGATAAATCGTCCATACCAATCGCCCAGCATGGTTTGTGTAAATGATAAAGTGGCTTACCGATTAACTCCCATTGGCTCTGGTAGCACCAGTAACCACTAATCTGACTTGGATTTAGTTCATAACCCAAGCACTCGCTAGGAGTTGGCTCTGGAGTAAACGGATTAATATAGAGTCGTCCTTGCATCAATAGATGCTCTTGTGGGGCGTCGTTTAACGGAATTATTTTTTGAAATTCCGGGCGATCGCTCATTTTCAATTGATGAGTAAGCATTCTATTCAGTTTTGTATGCAGCTGGTCGTGAGCATTCGGACCATACCAAACGCCGTTATAAAGAAGATAAAACTTAATCGCCACTTCCCAGTGTTCTATTTGATTTGATTCTGTATTCCGCAACACCAAATCTATAGCACCAATGGTCTTACCTTCGATGTCGTTTAACTGAACCTCTTCCGCGATAACCTGATATCGTTCTGAACTAGAGAGAACTGCAGTGCATAAGTGCTGATATAAAAAGCCCAATCTTGGATTACCATTGTATTGCTCAGTGTTCTTTAAAGGCGTTACCGTAAGATCCTCTAAGGTTGCAAACGGAGGGCGTAACTTGAAAAGAGGAGGTGAAGTGGCGATCCATTGGTAAAAGCGTTGCAGTTGGTTCATCCGTATCCCTAAATGTATGGTGAGGCGACAAGCTTTGTTATTGTAACTAAATTTGCTTTTGAGGGTAGGGTGGCTAGCATCGATATTAGGGTTCGAGATACACTTTAAATACCTAAATGATATCAAGGTGCCAGATGTCAAAACGTTGTTGTATCAACTAGGTTGCACACTCTCGGTCTGATTTCATCGAGAGGTTATTTAGGTTTACATGCGCTAGAAATTGGAAGTAATAATGAATAACTTAAAGCTAGAACAGATTCTTAATGACAAACTGTCACCGCAGTTAATTAAAGATTACGCACCAAACGGGTTACAGGTAGAAGGGACGCCAGCCGTAAAGCGTATTATCACTGGCGTAACCGCCTCTCAAGCCTTAATCGATAAAGCGATTGAGCTTAATGCAGACGCATTGCTTGTTCATCATGGCTATTTTTGGAAAGGTGAGCCTGAGCCAATTCGTGGCATGAAAGGTAAACGAATTCGTAGCCTGATCAAAAATGATATCAACTTATATGGTTATCACCTTCCTCTAGATATTCATCCAGAGCTAGGCAACAACGCTGAATTAGCTCGCTTACTTGAAATCGAAGTAGAAGGTGGGCTTGAAGGGCACCCTCAGTCAGTTGCTATGTTTGGGCGCTTGAAAAAGCCGATGTCTGGTGTTGAATTTGCGAGTAAGATCAACCAAGTTCTTGAAAGAGAGCCTCTGCATATCGCTCCAGAGAATACTGATAAGATGATTGAGACAGTCGGCTGGTGTACTGGTGGAGGGCAGGATTTCATTGAACTTGCTGTACAGCACGGGCTGGATGCATTTATCTCTGGAGAAATTTCAGAGCGCACCACTTATACTGCTCGTGAAATGGACATTCATTACTTTGCTGCAGGTCATCATGCTACTGAGCGTTATGGTGTTCAGGCCTTAGGCAAATGGCTAGCGGATGAATATGGCCTACATGTGGAGTTTATCGATATTGATAATCCGGTTTAGCGTTCTCCATTAATAACGTTAAACGCAAAAAAGAAAAAAGGGTTGAGACGAAAATCTCAACCCTTTTGTTTGTCTATCTTCGTACTAAAAGATCATTCACGTTCGTGAAGTGGAGAAAACTCACGTTGTGTTTCGCCAGTGTATAGCTGACGAGGACGACCGATGCGGTTCAGTGGATCGCTGTGCATTTCGTTCCAGTGAGCAATCCAGCCGATGGTACGAGAAATCGCGAAGATAACCGTAAACATAGAAACTGGAATACCAATCGCTTTAAGAATGATACCTGAGTAGAAGTCTACGTTCGGGTACAGCTTCTTAGACACGAAGTACTCATCAGAAAGTGCAATGCGCTCAAGTTCCATTGCAACGTCTAGCAGAGGGTCTTGAATGTTTAGCTCTTTGAGAACTTCATGACACGTTTCGCGCATTACTGTCGCACGTGGGTCGTAGTTCTTGTAAACGCGGTGACCAAAGCCCATTAAGCGGAATGGGTCATCTTTGTCTTTCGCGCGGTCTACATATTCAGGGATGTTATCGACGCTGCCAATCTCTTCTAGCATTCTCAAGCAGGCTTCGTTTGCGCCACCGTGAGCAGGCCCCCAAAGGGATGCAATACCAGCGGCAATACATGCAAATGGGTTCGCACCAGAAGAGCCAGCTAGGCGAACAGTTGATGTCGACGCATTCTGTTCGTGATCCGCGTGTAGAGTGAAAATCTTATCCATCGCACGGGCAACCACAGGATTTACTTCATACTCTTCGCAAGGGTTTGCGAACATCATATGCAAGAAGTTCTCTGCGTAGCTAAGGTCGTTACGAGGGTAAATAAATGGCTGACCGATAGAGTATTTGTAACACATCGCCGCCAGTGTTGGCATTTTTGACAGCAGACGGTACGCTGCAATTTCGCGGTGTTCGTCGTTGTTAATGTCAAGAGAGTCGTGATAGAAGGCTGCAAGTGCTCCAACTACACCACACATTACCGCCATTGGATGAGCATCGCGTCGGAAGCCATGGAAAAAGCTTGCGATTTGCTCGTGTACCATTGTGTGACGAGTAACGGTCGTTTTGAATTGCTCGTATTGTTCTCGGGTAGGGGCTTCACCATAAAGAAGGATGTAACATACTTCTAAGTAATCTGCGTTATTGGCTAATTGATCAATCGGGAAACCGCGGTGCAAAAGAATACCTTTGCCGCCATCGATGTACGTGATTGATGATTCACAAGATGCAGTGGCAAGAAAACCTGGGTCAAAAGTAAAGTAACCATTGGCTCCCAGCTTACGAACGTCAATTACAGGTGTACCTAGCGTACCGTCCATAATTGGCAGTTCGATTGGCGCTTGACCTTCAACATGAAGGGTCGCTTTCTTATCCGCCATAACAATCTCCTTTGTTTATTATTTAATCCGTCCAGGATGTTTATGTGCCATTTTTGTACTGTTGTTAAAGCTTAAAGTCAATTTTTCTCCATCTTTGTGTGCACTTGTTATGATTTTTCTCATGAAAATCGTTAAAAATCTGTTCTATGTAGCATAATTTGTTACACCAATTGTATTAGAATGTTGCTCGCCGTATATTGGCAAAGAAAATTTTAGTTAAATCCTTATAAATTCGGGGCTAGAAACAAAGAGTGAGGTTTGTTGCTGGATTCCGTTTGTTAACAACTTGTTTACAATTATCTGAGTGGTTACTCGTGATATTTGTTAAATAGATGTTAACTTTTGTACGTTTGGAAGCTGAAATTGGTTATAACAATAAATGCTCAATGGAGCTGAGTGAGCAAGCCCGTGAAAGAAAGAAAGTCAAGACCTGTTAATTTAGATTTACAGACCATCCACTTTCCTATCACAGCAATCGCATCCATCCTACACCGTGTGTCTGGGGTAATTACGTTTGTTGCGGTGGGTATATTACTGTGGTTACTATCCATTTCTCTGTCATCCCCAATGGGTTTTATGGAAGCCGCTGACATCGTCGATAGCTTCTTCGTAAAATTCATCCTGTGGGGAATTCTTACTGCACTTGCCTACCACATCGCAGGTGGTATCCGTCACTTATTGATGGATCTAGGTCACTTTGAAGAACTAGATTCAGGCACGATGAGCGCTAAAGTCGCGTTTGGTGCAACAGCAGTATTATCATTATTGGCGGGGATCTTGGTATGGTAAAACACGTATCTTCATTTGGTCGTAATGGTGTACACGATTTCCTACTAATTCGTGCAACTGCAATCATTATGACGCTATACACGATTTATCTGATTAGCTTCTGTGCATTTTCAGATATCTCTTACGCATCTTGGACCCAATTCTTTGGTGGTACCTTCACTAAAGTATTCACCATGTTGGCACTTGTCTCGATCCTGATTCACGCTTGGGTTGGTTTGTGGCAAGTATTAACTGATTACATTAAGTGCGCGAAACTACGTGGCGCACTACAACTTGGTGTTATTGCCGTGCTATTCGGCTATGTCTTCTCTGGTCTATTTATTCTGTGGGGTGCGTAAGTGTCTATTCCAGTTCGTGAGTTTGATGCCGTAGTAATCGGCGCTGGTGGTGCAGGTATGCGCGCTGCACTACAAATTTCAGAGCAAGGCCTATCATGTGCTTTGTTGTCAAAAGTATTTCCAACACGTTCTCATACTGTGTCTGCACAGGGCGGCATTACCGTTGCTCTGGGTAACTCGCACAAAGACGATTGGCAATGGCACATGTACGATACCGTTAAAGGTTCCGACTACATCGGTGACCAGAACGCGATTGAATACATGTGTAAAAATGGTCCTGAGTCAGTTATCGAGCTTGAAAAAATGGGTCTTCCATTCTCTCGTTTTGATAACGGTACCATATACCAACGTCCATTCGGTGGCCAATCTAAAGAGTTTGGTGGTGAGCAGGCTGCTCGTACAGCCGCTGCTGCAGACCGTACTGGTCACGCACTTCTTCACACGCTTTACCAGCAAAACGTAAAACACAAAACAACCATCTTCTCGGAGTGGTACGCTTTGGATCTTGTGAAAAACCAAGACGGCGCAATCATGGGTTGTACTGCGATTTGTATGGAAACGGGTGAAATCTGTTACTTCAAATCGAAAGCAACCATTCTAGCTACAGGTGGTGCAGGTCGTATTTACGCATCGACCACTAACGCGCACATCAACACGGGTGATGGCGTTGGTATGGCACTTCGCGCAGGCGTTCCAATGCAAGACATGGAAATGTGGCAGTTCCACCCAACAGGTATTGCTGGCGCGGGTGTTCTAGTGACGGAAGGTTGTCGTGGTGAAGGTGGTTACCTTCTAAATAAAGATGGTGAACGCTTCATGGAGCGCTACGCACCAAACGCGAAAGACCTTGCTGGTCGTGACGTGGTTGCTCGTTCAATGATGATTGAAATTCGTGAAGGCCGCGGCTGTGATGGTCCTTGGGGTCCACATATCAAGTTGAAACTTGATCACCTTGGTAAAGAAGTACTTGAATCACGTCTACCAGGTATCTGTGAACTGTCTCGTACATTTGCACACGTTGACCCAGTGAAAGAGCCAATTCCAGTAATTCCAACTTGTCACTACATGATGGGTGGTGTACCTACTCAAGTCTCTGGCCAAGCAATTAAGCAGAAGGCCGACGGTAGCGAGATGGAAGTACAAGGCCTTTACGCATGTGGTGAGATTGCTTCTGTATCGGTACACGGTGCTAACCGTCTGGGCGGCAACTCATTACTAGACTTGGTCGTATTTGGTCGTGCTACTGGCTTGCACCTTGGCGAAACGCTAGCAGCGCAAGCAGAAGCTCGTCCTGCAACAGAATCTGATATTGAAGCGTCTCTAGCGCGTACTATGCGTTGGGAAAACAGCACTGGTGGTGAAGATCCAGTTCAGATTCGTAAAGACCTACAAGCATGCATGCAAAACAGCTTCTCGGTATTCCGTGAAGGCGATGCGATGGCAACCGGTCTAGAAGAGTTGAAAGTGATTCGCGAACGTTTGAAAGATGCGCATCTAGCGGACAAGTCTTCAGAGTTCAACACGCAGCGTATTGAGTGTCTAGAACTTGATAACCTGATGGAAACCGCGTTTTCAACTGCCGTTGCAGCAAACTACCGTACAGAGAGTCGTGGCGCACATGCTCGTTTCGATTTCCCTGAGCGTGATGATGAGAACTGGCTATGCCACTCTATCTACAATCCGGAAACAGAAGCGATGACTAAGCGTGATGTGAACATGACGCCAACGCATCGTGAAGCTTTCCCGCCGAAAGTACGTACATACTAAAGGGAGGATACGACTATGAAATTAAACTTCTCTTTATACCGTTACAATCCGGATGTGGATACCAAGCCTTACATGAAAGAGTATACCCTTGAGGTAGACGAAGGCTCAGACATGATGGTGCTTGATGCATTGATTCTGCTAAAAGAGCAAGATCCAAGCATCGCGTTCCGTCGCTCATGCCGTGAAGGGGTATGTGGTTCTGATGGTTTGAATATGAATGGTAAAAACGGCCTAGCGTGTATCACACCGTTATCTGCTCTACAAGGCGATAAGATAGTTATTCGTCCACTACCAGGGTTACCTGTCGTGCGCGATCTTATCGTTGACATGACGCAGTTCTATGATAACTATGCGAAAGTTAAACCATTCTTGATTGATGATGGTGCATTACCACCATCACGTGAGAACCTACAATCGCCTGATGATCGTGCGCATTTAGATGGATTGTACGAATGTATCATGTGTGCATGTTGTACAACGTCTTGCCCATCATTCTGGTGGAACCCTGATAAATTCATCGGCCCAGCTGGTCTTCTCGCAGCGTACCGTTGGCTAATTGATAGCCGCGATACGGCAACAGATGAACGTTTGTCTGATCTTGATGATGCATTTAGCGTTTTTCGTTGCCATGGCATCATGAATTGTGTAAGTGTTTGTCCTAAGGGATTAAATCCGACGAAAGCCATCGGTCACATTAAGTCGATGTTGGTTAATCGTTCGGTTTAATTTACTCGCTCTTAGGAATGTCGCAGTGTTGCGGATCACCCGATATGACCGCTTCACTGCTTCAGTAATATTCGAGTAAAGAATACAAAAATTGCCGACCGTATTTTTAGTCGGCTCTTATAGCTCGGCAAAGACCGAAGCAAACGTGAAAACTACTGGTTAAGGGAAAATATGCACAACGGCGTGATGAAGGCATGGCTCGAGTCTTCACACTTGGCTGGCGCCAATGCAACGTATGTAGAGGACCTCTACGAACTGTATCTAAGTGATCCCGATCTGGTAAGTGAGGAGTGGAAACGTGTTTTTGAAGGCTTGCCTAAGCCATCAGAAGAAGTGGCAGAACAACCACATTCACGTGTCCGTGACTACTTCCGACGACTCGCTAGAGAAACAAAGCATTACAATGTCCAAGTTAGTGACCCAGATGTCGATGCAAAACAAGTAAAAGTTCTACAGCTAATCAACGCATACCGTTTCCGCGGGCATGAAGCTGCAGAATTAGACCCACTAGGTCTATGGCAACGCCCAACAGTGGCGGAGTTAGACCCTGCTTTTCATAATCTTACCGAAGATGACTTCGAAGAAACTTTCAACGTAGGTTCTTTTGCTGTTGGGCAAGAAACCATGAAGTTGAAAGATATCTATGAAGCCCTCAACAAAACTTATTGCGGTTCCATCGGTGCTGAATACATGCACATGACTGACACAGAGCAAAAGCGTTGGATTCAGCAACGCCTTGAGTCTGTCGTAGGCCAGCCATCATTCAACAAAGATGAGAAGCGCACATTCCTAGAAGAGCTAACAGCCGCTGAAGGTTTGGAGCGTTACCTCGGGGCGAAATTCCCAGGTGCAAAACGTTTCTCTTTAGAAGGTGGTGATGCGCTGATTCCGATGACGAAAGAGTTGATCCGTCATGCGGGTACAAGTGGAATGCGTGAAGTGGTTATCGGTATGGCTCACCGCGGTCGTTTGAACATGCTGGTGAACGTACTTGGTAAGAAACCTCAAGACCTGTTTGATGAGTTCGCCGGTAAACACGACGAAACTTGGGGTACGGGTGATGTGAAATATCACCAAGGTTTCTCTGCTGATTTTGCGACTCCTGGCGGTGATGTTCACTTAGCACTTGCATTTAACCCGTCGCACCTAGAAATCGTAAACCCAGTAGTCATGGGCTCAGTTCGAGCACGTCAAGATCGCTTGGGTGATAATCAAGGTAGCAAAGTGCTTCCTATCACCATCCACGGTGATTCTGCAATCGCTGGTCAGGGTGTGGTTGCCGAAACGTTCAACATGTCTCTTGCTCGTGGGTTCCAAGTTGGTGGTACGGTACGTATCGTCATCAACAACCAAGTAGGCTTTACGACGTCTAATCCTCGTGACACGCGTTCTACGATGTACTGTACCGATATCGCGAAGATGGTGCAGGCGCCAATTTTCCATGTAAATGCAGATGACCCAGAAGCAGTTGCTTTTGTTACTCGCATTGCATTGGATTACCGTAACGAGTTCAAGCGCGATGTCGTGATCGATCTTGTATGTTACCGTCGCCACGGCCACAATGAGGCGGATGAGCCAAATGCGACTCAGCCTTTGATGTACCAGAAAATCAAAAAGCATCCTACACCACGCAAATTGTATGCAGATGTTCTGATCGATAAAAATGAATCAGATATCGAGACAGCGACTCAGTTAGTCAATGAGTATCGCGATGCATTAGATCGCGGTGAAGTGGTTGTTAAAGAATGGCGTCCAATGGCGTTGCACTCTGTAGACTGGTCCCCTTACTTAGGGCACGAATGGGATATGGAGTGGGATTCAAAATACGACAAGACACGCCTTATTGAGCTAGGCAATCGTCTGTGTCAGTACCCAGAAAGCCATAAACTGCAAAGCCGTGTTAATAAGCTATACAACGATCGTCTAGCAATGATGACCGGTGAAAAAGCCATTGACTGGGGTATGGCTGAAACATTGGCGTATGCTACATTGGTTGACGATGGCAAGCGTATTCGTCTTTCTGGTCAGGACTCGGGTCGTGGTACTTTCTTCCACCGTCACTCGGTTCTTCATAACCAAACCGATGCAAGCACTTACATTCCATTAGCGAATATTCATGACAACCAAGGGCCATTCCAAGTCTTTGACTCAGTATTGTCAGAAGAAGCTGTGTTGGCGTTTGAATACGGTTACGCAACAGCCGAACCAGGTGGTTTAACTATCTGGGAAGCACAGTTTGGTGATTTTGCCAACGGTGCACAAGTTGTTATCGACCAGTTTATCTCGTCAGGCGAGCAAAAGTGGGCGCGTTTGTGCGGTCTTACTATGCTTCTACCTCATGGTTATGAAGGTCAAGGCCCTGAGCACTCATCTGCACGTTTAGAGCGTTACCTTCAGCTTTGTGCTGAGCAAAATATGCAGGTTGTGGTTCCTTCAACACCGGCTCAGGTGTACCACATGATTCGTCGTCAGGTTGTACGCCCAATGCGTCGACCTCTCATTGTTATGTCGCCGAAATCTTTGCTGCGCCACCCTCTATGTACTTCAACGATTGAAGACTTGGCGGATGGTACATTCCAATCTGCAATTCCAGAAGTAGATGATTTAGAACCAAGCAAAGTGAAACGTGTCGTGTTCTGTGCTGGTAAGGTTTACTTTGACCTACTAGAGCAGCGCCGTAACAACGAGCAAGACGATGTTGCTATCGTGCGTATTGAACAGCTTTACCCATTCCCAATGGAAGAAGTACAAGCAGCAATTGCTCAATACACTAACGTTGAAGACTTCGTGTGGTGTCAGGAAGAACCTCAGAACCAAGGTGCTTGGTACTGTAGCCAACATAACTTCCGTGCCGCTATTCCTGCAGGTGCAAATCTTAAATACGCAGGTCGCCCAGCTTCTGCTTCGCCAGCAGTTGGCTACATGTCGGTGCACTTGAAACAACAAAAAGCGTTGGTTGAAGACGCTCTGAACGTGAACTCAAAAACTTCGAATTAAGAATTAGAAGTTAAAGGAAGAAACAGATATGACAATTGAAATTCTGGTTCCAGATTTACCTGAATCAGTTGCTGACGCAACCGTAGCGACATGGCACAAACAACCAGGCGACGCAGTAGAGCGTGACGAGGTTTTGGTTGACATCGAAACAGACAAAGTTGTGCTAGAAGTTCCAGCTCCGGAAGCTGGCGTTTTAGAAGCTATTGTTGAAGCAGAAGGTGCGACAGTACTTTCTAAACAAATCATTGCTAAATTGAAGCCAGGCGCAGTTGCAGGTGAACCAACTGCAGACAAAACAGAAGGTACTGAAGCATCTCCTGATAAGCGTCACAAAGCTGCGCTTAGCGAAGAAAGTAATGACGCATTAAGCCCAGCAGTGCGCCGTTTGTTGGCTGAACATGGCTTAGAAGCAAGCCAAGTGAAAGGCACTGGTGTTGGTGGTCGTATTACGCGTGAAGATATTGAAGCGCATCTTGCGAACGCTAAATCTGCGTCAAAAGAAGACTCGCCAGCAGTGGTTGACGTGCCGGCAGCGGCTCGCAGTCAGAAGCGTGTTCCAATGACTCGCCTTCGTAAGACAGTCGCTAACCGTCTGCTAGAAGCGAAGAACAACACGGCAATGCTAACGACGTTTAACGAAGTGAACATGAAACCAATCATGGACCTTCGTAAGCAGTACAAAGATCAGTTCGAAGAGCGTCACGGTATTCGTTTGGGCTTCATGTCTTTCTACGTGAAAGCAGTAACAGAAGCGCTTAAGCGTTACCCAGAAGTAAATGCTTCGATTGATGGCGATGACATTGTTTACCACAACTACTTCGACATTAGCATGGCGGTATCAACTCCACGTGGTCTAGTTACACCTGTCCTAAAAGACTGTGACAAGCTTGGTTTCGCTGATGTTGAAAAAGGCATCAAAGAGCTGGCTATTAAAGGTCGTGATGGCAAGCTAACGGTAGACGAGCTAATGGGCGGTAACTTCACTATCACAAACGGTGGTGTGTTCGGTTCACTAATGTCTACACCAATCATCAACCCACCTCAATCAGCGATTCTTGGTATGCATAAGATCCAAGAGCGTCCGATGGCAGTGGATGGCAAAGTTGAAATCTTGCCGATGATGTACCTAGCGTTATCTTACGATCACCGCCTAATTGATGGTCGTGAATCAGTTGGCTTCCTAGTAACGATTAAAGAGTTACTAGAGGACCCAGCACGTCTCCTATTAGACGTTTAATATCGCTAAAACGTCTAGTTATCGTAGGTAGCTAGACGTTAAAAATTTCAATGGCTAGACTAGCTCAACGTTTGGCCTTCATTTGAATCCTTCAGTATGAGAACTCATGATGAAGGATTGATTTGAGAAGACCCTACAGACGTACAAGCAGCCAAGACTGCAGCGTTATGGAAATAATAAATCCCTTAAGGGAAAAACAAACGGAATATCGAAATGAATTTGCATGAATACCAAGCCAAACAGCTGTTTGCAGAATTCGGTTTGCCTGTGCCAGAAGGCTACGCGTGTGATACACCACAAGAAGCTTTTGAAGCCGCAGGCCGTATTAGTACAGCCAAGAAAGTAGTTAAATGTCAGGTTCACGCTGGTGGCCGTGGTAAAGCGGGTGGCGTAGAGCTACACGATACAAAAGAAGGCGTTAAAGAGTTTGCACAGAAGTGGTTAGGTAAAAACCTAGTGACTTACCAAACTGACGCTAACGGTCAGCCAGTAACAAAAATCCTTGTTGAAGAAGCTTCAAATATTGCGAACGAACTATACCTAGGTGCGGTAGTTGACCGTGCTAGCCGTAAGATCGTTTTCATGGCTTCTACCGAAGGTGGTGTGGAAATTGAAAAAGTTGCGGAAGAAACGCCGGAACTCATCCACAAAGCAGCAATTGACCCACTAGTAGGTCCACAAGCTTACCAAGGTCGTGAGCTAGCGTTCAAACTTGGTCTTGAAGGCGACCAAATCAAACAATTCGTTAAGATCTTTATGGGTCTTGGCACTATGTTTTCTCAGTACGATCTTGCTCTGCTAGAGATCAACCCACTTGTGATTACTGGTGAAGGCAACTTGCTATGTCTTGACGGTAAGATCAACATCGACTCAAACGCACTGTATCGTCAGCCTAAGCTTCGTGAAATGCACGATCCTTCACAAGAAGATGAGCGTGAAGCACACGCAGCTCAGTGGGAGCTGAACTACGTAGCACTAGACGGTAACGTTGGCTGTATGGTTAACGGTGCAGGCCTAGCAATGGGTACGATGGATATCGTAAACCTACACGGCGGCAAACCAGCTAACTTCTTAGATGTAGGTGGCGGCGCGACGAAAGAGCGTGTTGCTGAAGCATTCAAGATCATCCTATCTGATGACAATGTGAAAGCGGTACTTGTTAACATCTTCGGTGGTATTGTACGTTGTGACATGATCGCAGAAGGTATTATCGGCGCGGTTAAAGAGGTAGGCGTAAGCGTACCTGTTGTTGTTCGTCTTGAAGGCACTAACGCTGACCTAGGTCGCGAAGTTCTTGCTAATTCTGATGTTGATATCATTGCTGCTGAGTCGCTAACTGATGCTGCTCAGAAAGTTGTTGCTGCTGCGGAGGCTAAATAATGTCTGTATTAATTAACAAAGACACTAAAGTAATCTGTCAGGGGTTCACTGGTGGTCAAGGTACTTTCCACTCAGAGCAAGCTATCGCATACGGTACGCAAATGGTTGGCGGTGTGTCTCCAGGTAAAGGTGGCCAAACTCACCTAGGTCTTCCTGTATTCAACACAGTTCGTGAAGCAGTAGAAGCGACTGGCGCAACAGCGACAGTCATCTACGTACCAGCACCTTTCTGTAAAGATGCAATCCTAGAAGCGATTGACGCGGGTATCGAGCTAATCGTAACGATTACTGAAGGTATCCCTACTACAGATATGATCGACGTAAAAGTGAAGCTAGAAGAAACTGGCGTTCGCATGATTGGTCCTAACTGTCCGGGCGTTATCACTCCTGATGAGTGTAAGATCGGTATCATGCCTGGTCACATCCACAAGAAAGGCAAAGTAGGTATTGTATCTCGTAGCGGTACTCTAACTTACGAAGCAGTTAAACAAACCACTGACGAAGGTTTCGGCCAGTCTACTTGTGTTGGTATCGGTGGTGACCCAATCCCGGGTTCAAACTTCATTGATATCCTAAAACTGTTCCAAGAAGACCCTGAGACAGAAGCGATCGTTATGATCGGTGAGATCGGTGGTACTGCAGAAGAAGAAGCAGCAGCATACATTAAAGAAAATGTAACGAAGCCAGTGGTTTCTTACATTGCTGGTGTAACTGCGCCTCCTGGTAAGCGTATGGGCCATGCTGGTGCGATTATCTCTGGTGGTAAAGGTACTGCTGAAGACAAATTTGCTGCACTAGAAGCGGCTGGCGTTAAAACTGTGAAATCTCTAGCAGAGATTGGCCAAGGTCTACGTGAAGTGACGGGTTGGTAATCGACCACACTACTTAATAAGTATTAAAAAGCCTGCGATTTCGCAGGCTTTTCTTTTTCCGTTTCCGTGGATTTATGTTTGTTGTTAGCAAGGTCTTTCGCGTTTAATGCTCAATGCGATTATGCTTTGCTTTTAATCAGCTGGCTCAGCATAAATAAGGATGTTGCGCTGATCACTACGGAAGGGCCGGCCGGTGTATCGAAGTGCCATGATAGGCTAAGCCCCATCAGTACTGCCACTGAGCCAATAATGGATGCGAACAATGCCATTTGCTCTGGTGATGAAGAGACTTTACGTGCTGTTGCTGCTGGGATAATTAGGAGCGAAGTCATGATCAACGCGCCAACGAACTTCATACCTACTGCGATTACTACACCCACCATTAGCATTAACACCAATCTAACTAAGTCTGTATTCACGCCCTCAACAGCGGCAAGTTCTTCACTAACAGTACTAGAAAGCAGTGGGCGCCAGAAGACGTACAAACACGCACTTACCGCAACAACACCTGCGTAAATAAACATCAGATCTTGTGGAGAGACGGCAAGTAAGTCCCCAAATAGGTAGCTCATTAAATCGACGCGCACGTTTTCCAAAAAGTTAACCGATACTAAACCGATAGAGAGTGCACTGTGTGCCAAGATACCTAACAACGTGTCTGTAGCCACAAGTTGTTGCTTTTGCAGAGTGACAAGCAAAACGGCCAGAGCTAAACAGCAGACGAGTAGGGCAAGGTAGAGATTTACATTGAGCAAAAAACCCAGCGCTAGGCCCATTAATGATGCATGAGCTAGGGTATCTCCGAAGTAAGCCATTTTACGCCAAACGACAAATGACCCAAGCGGACCGGCAATGATCGCGATACCAATACCAGCAAGAATAGAAGGTAGGAGAAACTCAATCATGATGGTGATGTCCGTGTTTATGGTGGGAGCATGATACTGAGGGATCCCCTCATAATTTCCCCAAAGCACAACCATGTTTGAATAGATTTTGAGCAAGCAGGGTTGCAGCCG
>NZ_JAWPON010000180.1:0-869 GCF_033344315.1 Vibrio sp. 2132-1
TTGTCAAAAGAACGTTAGGACGTCGTATTTAATGGAAAACATTCAAACCCTCACCCAGTTACTGAAAAACAGTCATTGTGAATATCAAATCTTCGACCTTGGCCGACGCATCAAAACGATCGATTCACAATTGTTCGCCGATGTTGAAAAAGGTCAGTGCCCTTACCCATACCCAATGCAGCGTAAAGCACATTTAGCGATTGCTTATTGGAATGAACAAAAACAACCTTGGATTTGGTTTTTAAAGTTTGAACTGGATGAGCGTGGCTTACTCAAGCAATCTGATATTGGCAACTTCATTAAATACGTAGTTGAAGCCATGGGCACTCGTCTAAGCGAAGAGATGTCTGAAGAGCAACAACAAAAACTCTCCAATAATCCATACACGTTCAAACCTTCTGAAGACAAAATGGCGGTATTCCACAGCCAAGTTCGAGCAAATTTGGATCTACCCACCAGCCAATATTACGAACATACACAGCACTACTTCACAGGCGGTCTAGGCTGGGAAAACTGGCAGACGGTTGGCCTGCAAGGAATCACCGATATCGCCGCACGCCTTGGTAAAGAGCAAAATGCGGTCACTCTGCGTAAAGCTCTCAATCATTTACCTAACGAGCCTCTATACGCACTGCTTGGTGCTCTTGAGCATGTCGACTTACAAGAACGACTAGCGCAGCGTATCGCAGAAAAAGCGCAGCAAGAGATTCACAGCACAGAACCAGATTTGTTCTTGCTATCGGCATTAACTCGCGCGTTAGCAGGCGCTCCAACTGAAGTCTCTTTACCAGTACTAGAAGCGATTTTGCAAAGCCCTCGTTTAAGTCACCAAGAAGTACTGATCGGCATTGCGGGACGAGCATGGCATC
>NZ_JAWPON010000181.1:0-867 GCF_033344315.1 Vibrio sp. 2132-1
GGAAGATTTCGCGCATCGCGACGTTAATAGCATCACATACCAAGTCGGTATTCAGTGCTTCAAGAATGGTTTTGCCAGTTAGGATTTCTGCGGCCATCGCGGCTGATTGAGTCATGCCTGAACAGCCGATCGTTTCGATCAAAGCTTCTTCGATGATGCCGTTTTTGACGTTAAGAGTCAGTTTTGCTGCACCTTGTTGAGGAGCACAAGCACCAACGCCGTGGCTAAGACCAGAAATCGCGATAACGTCTTTTGGATTGATCATTGCGCCTTCAACAGGGATCGGTGCAGATGCATGAAGATCGCCGCGTTGAATCGGGCACATTGATTGGATTTCGTGTGAATATTGCATAATGTTTTCCCAGTGTACGATATCCAGCCTATTTGTCAGACTCAACGGCGTTGACTGCTCTTATTCGCTCCATCAAATAGAAAACTATGTTCAGGAGGTTCATGCGTTTGTTGCCTTGTTGAGTTAACAACTATTTTGGATATCTTTTTAATTTTTGAGAAAACAGGAGCGGGGTTGGAGAAGAGTTGAATTGCTCACTACAGAACTCTCGCTTTCACAACATAAGCGAAAGCACTTCCAACAGGGCTGACCTGTTTTCGTTTCTGTAGGAGTCATTAGCTTTAACAGCGGTTCGAATCTTTCGATTCCGGTGGTACCCCATCACCGAACCCATTTAGACTAGATCTAAGTCACACTAATCTGCAACATGAAATTTAGAGCAATTTGGGATATTAAATCGGTTCTTTATATTCTCAGAGATATATGGAGATAAACGGAAGGAATAAAAAAACGCCGCATAATGCGACGTTTTTTCTAAACAAATGAGAGGCTTATGCAGCGTCTTCTTGCTCGCT
>NZ_JAWPON010000182.1:0-866 GCF_033344315.1 Vibrio sp. 2132-1
AGTGATTTGGTCTTTCTTTTTGCTTGCCGCACTTCTTCATTTTGGCCGTCACTGGCGCTCGGTTTATCACATCGCCACAGATAAAAAGAAAATCGCGTATTTGCTTTCCAGTTCGGTATTGATTGGTGGCAACTGGCTGATCTTCATTTGGGCGGTTAACTCCAATCACATGCTGGATGCCAGCTTAGGCTATTACATCAACCCGCTGATTAACGTGTTGCTCGGTATGGTGTTCTTGGGCGAACGACTACGTAAGCTGCAATGGTTTGCTGTGGTATTGGCAGGATGCGGCGTTTTGGTGCAGTTGATCGTCTTTGGTTCGGTGCCAATTGTAGCGATGGCGTTGGCGATGAGCTTCGGTTTTTACGGTTTGCTACGTAAGAAAGTCGCGGTGGATGCTCAAACGGGTTTGTTTGTCGAAACGCTAATCTTATTACCCGCTGCCGCCGTTTATCTTCTGTTTATTGCCAGTTCACCAACGGCAAACATGATTGAAAACCCATGGCAGCTCAATACGTTGTTGATTGCAGCAGGTGTGGTGACGACCTTGCCATTGCTGTGCTTCACTGGTGCCGCGACTCGCCTCAAATTATCAACGCTCGGCTTTTTCCAGTACATCGGCCCTAGCCTGATGTTCTTGCTTGCAGTGTTAATTTACGGCGAGACCTTCACGATGGATAAAGCGATTACGTTCGCCTTTATTTGGGGAGCTCTTGTGGTATTTAGCTTCGATGGGCTGCGCAACAATAGCCGTTCACGCCGAGCCATTCAGTCACAGTGATCGTTTTTTACAAGACAATCTAACAATTGATGGATAAGCTTGGTCATTATGTGACCAAGCTTTTTTTGTATGTAATGGAACAGAT
>NZ_JAWPON010000183.1:0-860 GCF_033344315.1 Vibrio sp. 2132-1
TAATTTGGTGAATGGTTCAGCCCAAATACGCAACGTACCTTTGGCACGTTGTTCCATGAAGACCAGTTTCCACTTGTTGTAACGAAGCGCAGTTAAATCGCCATCGTCCGAGAAGTAGAAAATCTCTTCACGCGGTGCTTTCTCTTCTTTACCAGTGAGGTATGGCAGGAAGTTATAACCGTCTAGGTGAACTTTGAATTTCTTATCACCCGCGCTGTAGCCTTTGAGCAGTTTCTCTTTGATTTTGTCGTCACCAGCGGCGGCTACAAATGTAGGCATCCAGTCCATGTGGTGCATGATGTCATTCGAGACAGAACCCGCTTTAATTTTACCTGGCCAACGTACCATTGCAGGAACACGGTACGCACCTTCCCAGTTGGTATTTTTCTCGCCACGGAATGGCGTTGTACCCGCATCGGGCCACGAGTTCATGTGTGGGCCATTATCGGTTGAGTAGAAAACAATGGTGTTGTCTTTAATGCCTAAGTCATCCACTTTTTTCAGTAGCTGACCAACATGGTTGTCGTGCTCTACCATACCATCAGCATAAGTACTGATGCCGGTTTTGCCTTGGTTATCTGGCTTCACGTGAGTACGGAAGTGCATGCGGGTTGCATTCCACCATACGAAGAATGGGTTTTCCGCTTTCACGGCACGATCCATGAAGTCGAGTGCCGCATCTAACGTCTCTTCGTCTACAGTTTCCATACGCTTACGAGTCAGAGGCCCTGTATCTTCAATTTTGCCGTCAGCGTACGAACGAATCACACCGCGTGGGCCAAACTTCTTACGGAACTCAGGATCTTTAGGGTAATCGACGTTCTCCGGTTCTTCCTCGGCGTTCAGGTGGTAAAGGTTGC
>NZ_JAWPON010000184.1:0-859 GCF_033344315.1 Vibrio sp. 2132-1
AGAATCGGTGCGATTCCAACTGTTAGCTGATGCTTCAGACAAGGCATTAGAAGTCACTAAAGTCTACTTAGATGCGGTAAAGGCTTATGAAGTCTTAAAGCTGTCTGAGAACAATCTTGCCGTTCACAAAGACATCTATACGGACATCAAAAAACGCGTCACTTCCGGCATCGGCTCTACTGCGGACTTAACACAGGTTGAAGCACGTTTAGCGAAAGCGCATGGTAATCTGGCAGCTGCACAAAACAACCTTTACGACTCCCACACAATGTTTACTCGCTTGGTGGGGCAAACGCCACAAGGGTTAATTTTTCCAAGAGCTGATCAGAACTTTATCCCCTACACCGTCGATGAAGCGGTTGGCTTGGCATTTGAATTACACCCAGTGATTCAAATCGCATTGGCGGATGTGGATTCTGCCAAGTTCCAATACAAACAATCGAAAGGCGTTAACTACCCGACGATCTCGATTGAAGCTTCTCAAACTTGGAAAGACGATGCGGATGGCTTAAAAGGTCGAAGCGATGAAACTCTCGCCATGTTGCGTTTACGCTATAACTTGTTCAACGGCGGTAGCGATGCGGCAAATTCAGAAAACTTCGCATACCAACTCAACAAAGCGAAAGACTTGCGTGAAGGCGCGTACCGTAATGTTGAGGAAGGACTTCGCTTATCTTGGAGTGCATTAGATTTAACTCTGCAACAAAAAGAGTTTTTAGCTGACCACGTAGACTCAGCTTCTGAAACGGTCATTGCTTACGAAAAGCAATATCGCATTGGTAAGCGAACTCTACTTGACCTTTTGAATACTGAAAACGAACTGTTCGAAGCAAGAAAGAACTATTTAGACGCTAAATAC
>NZ_JAWPON010000185.1:0-858 GCF_033344315.1 Vibrio sp. 2132-1
CTTGGTCAAGATCGTCAAAAGCGGCAGTGTCATCCAACGTTAGATGCAGAACATGATGCCCTTCTTCTTGCTTCTCTTGAGCAAAAATAGCCATCGCGGAGAAGAAAGCGCACACCTTTTGAATGTGATGCGTAACGTAAGTGTTTTCTTGCTTGAGCTCAGCAATCAAATAAAGCACGGTATCATCCGCTTGCTGAAACCAAGAATGCTCGCTGTTGAGTTGGTCACCAAGAATCAATCGCACCGTGTCATAACGCATTTATTTATCTCCATTTTCTTGCTGCGTTGCGATTGGCCAGTCGACCATATCGACAACGTCTTGCTGCGCTCGGCTGTCACGCCCTTGCCATCGTTCAATGACCTCATGATTTGGGTCGTACATTTGTGTCTGCTTCTCTAAATTAAACTGACGAGAGCCTCTCGGATCTGCCCCTACTCCCGCTAAATATTGCCAGTTTCCCCAATTCGAGCCGACATCGTAGTCAATCAACTGCGTTTCAAAGTAGGCTGCGCCATACCGCCAACCCCAGTTCATGAACAAGGCAACTTGCAACCAACTGGCGACCACGGTTAGACATATAACCAGTGTGATTCAGTTGGTGCATACACGCGTTGACGATGGGATACGGTGTGGTGCCGTTTTTCCACTGCTGAAAACGATGCGCATAAAAACTGGTTAACGGCGGTTGATTGCGAATACCACCAAACCGAAACAGCCTTTGTTGATAACACCTTGCGTACCAATAAAAATATTCGCGCCACAACAATTCAAAGTAAATCCAGTAAGTCGAATCATTCGCCCCTTGGGTTTGTTCATACTGTTTGAGCATGGCATAAATCATTCTTGGCGACACACAA
>NZ_JAWPON010000186.1:0-853 GCF_033344315.1 Vibrio sp. 2132-1
TGATACTTATAACCAAATGCGAAAAAGAGGACTGGACAAAGCAGAGGCTATCCTGCGGACCGGTGTGCAACGTTTGAGACCGGTGCTATTAACCACAATTACGACCATTTTAGGGTTGTTACCGATGGTTCTAGAAATGAACATCGATTTAGTTAATCAAAAAGTCGAATTTGGTGCGCCGAGTACGCAATGGTGGTCTCAGTTAGCGACGGCAGTAGCAGGGGGATTAGCATTCGCTACGGTGTTGACGTTGGTGCTTACGCCTTGTTTGCTTATGTTGGGAAGAGATCATCTTGCTAAGCCCGAACCTGATGAAAGCGAAGAGGCAGCGTAATGCTGCCTCTTTTTACTTTTCCGTTTATCTCATTGCCAGTAACTTACTGTAACGATCCAGCTTGTCCATACTGACTTTTGCATTCGCCATGAAGGTTTGTCTTGCTTTACCTGTTAACGATTTGGATTGCGGTAAATTCACCGTTCTTGGGTTTTTGTGCACGCCATTTACTAGGAACTCATAATGTAAGTGAGGTCCTGTCACACGACCTGTTCCACCAAGCGTACCGATAGTTTGACCTTGTTTAACACGTTGACCCGTTTTGACTGTGCGCTTCGTTAAGTGCAGATACTTGGTAATGTAAGTATTGCTGTGCTTAATGAACACGTAGTTCCCGTTGAACTTGTTGTAAGCCGATTTTTGCACCACACCATCACCAGCGGCCCAAATTGGCGTACCAACAGGTGCTGCGTAGTCAGTGCCTCGGTGAGGACGTACTCGACCCGTAACTGGGTGAAGACGACGTGGGTTAAAGTTTGAAGTCACGCGACGGAAATCCAGTGGAGCGCGCAAGAAGGC
>NZ_JAWPON010000187.1:0-849 GCF_033344315.1 Vibrio sp. 2132-1
ATACCGCCACTGATGCCGAGTAGAATTTTCTTTCCTGCTAGTGTTTGCATGTGAGATCTCCAATTTTTCTGGCAGCGAGTTTAGCATAACGGACTGTTTCAGCACCCAAGCAAATCAAATCCACATCAAACTCCACAGCATTAGTTGCGCAAGTGGAGAAAAAACTCCCGCCTATCTCACAGATAATTTGAGCTGATTTTGCAAGATTGAAAAGAAAAAAGAGGTGGTACAAACATGGTGTTGAAAAGTCGAAACAAATTGCTGCTGATAACCTTAATTCCTCTGTTGTTGATCACGACATTGATCTCTGTGGTGTATTACATCAACAGCAGTAAGAGTTTGGAGGCGGAGCTCGTCCGAGACAGACAGGAGCTGATTGATGCGCGTAAGAAAGAGCTAAAAGCCTACATGATGATGGGTGTAACGGCGATTAAGCCGCTGTATGACTCTGACGTTAATGGCAGTAATAAACAAGCGGCGAAAGAAATCTTAAAAGCGATGCGCTTTGAAAGTGATGGGTACTTTTTCGCGTATGATTCTCAAGGTATCAATACCTTACATGCCATCAAACCGTCGCTGGAAGGTAAAAATCTGTATGACCTTAAAGATGAAAATGGCGTTGCGGTGATTGCTGGCTTGATTGATGCATCGCAAAAAGGCGATGGCTTTTTGTATTTCTCTTGGCACAAACCAACCATCAACGCTCAGGCGCCGAAATTGGGTTACGCTGAGTATCTACAAAAATGGGACTGGGTGCTTGGTACCGGTATCTACATTGATGACATCGACCAACAAGTTGCCATGCAGCGTGAATTGCGCACGCAAGAGTTAAATCAACACACTTTATCT
>NZ_JAWPON010000188.1:0-848 GCF_033344315.1 Vibrio sp. 2132-1
GAAGTGCCTCGCTCAGAAACTATCGCCTTGGGTGCGGGTAGCTTAACACCAATGAAAGTGGCGCAAGGTTACTCGGTTTTTGCAAACGGCGGTTACTATGTTGAGCCGTTCTACGTAGAACGCGTTGAAGATGCATTTGGCGAAGTTTTGGTTAAAGCCAACCCTAAGAGCGTTTGTCATCAAGATTGCCCACAAATGAGCCCACAACCAGAAATGGATCGCTTTGCCAGTGAGTTCGGTGAGCAAGACGTTGCCGTTGATGGCCAAGCTCCAGAGAACGCACTAGAAAATGATGAACCAAAATACGCACCACAAGTGATCTCTGAACAAAACGCATTCTTGATGCGTGAAATGATGTACAGCAACATCTGGGGTGGCGGCAACTGGCGTGAAGGAACTGGCTGGAACGGTACCGGCTGGCGTGCGCAAAAACTTGAGCGTCGTGATATTGGTGGTAAAACTGGTACGACTAACGATTCAAAAGACGCATGGTACAACGGTTATGGTCCGGGCGTGGTTGCTATTGCATGGGTGGGCTTCGATGATCACTCACGCGCGTTAGGCCGCACGACGGTGAACAGCAATTTGGGTCAAGGCCAAGTATCTGGTGCTGAATCAGGTGCGAAAACAGCAGAACCAGCATGGATTGACTTTATGCAAGTAGCATTGGAAGGCAAGCCAGAACAAGGCAAGAATATTCCAGATGACATCGTGCGCGTTCGCATCGATCGCAACAGCGGTCTGCTGACTCATAAAGTGGATAGCACGTCCATGTTTGAATACTTTGAGAAAGGCACGGAGCCAACCGAATACGTTGGTAACAGCCTCGAAGACAGCATTTATTCAAG
>NZ_JAWPON010000189.1:0-848 GCF_033344315.1 Vibrio sp. 2132-1
ATTGAGGTACGTTGTCTATTTACAGTCAGCTTGAAGCTATTATGAGTAATAGTGTGAAAGGTATTGACTAGAGTTTCTGACTCTGAGTGATTTTGGGCAAGAATAAGTGAATCATGGTAAGCCAATTCGTGCTTACCATGATTTCTGCTCGTATGTACTGGCATTCGAGAAACTCGAAAGTCAGCTCATGAGCTCTGGGTAGAGGCTATGTTCTGTAGAGAACCTTGACCACATGCCAGCCAAATTTTGTTTTGACTAAGTGCGGAGTTAACACTTCACCAGAAAAACAAACTTTGTCGAATTGAGGCACCATTTGACCGCGACGGAACTCACCAAGGTCACCACCACGTTTGCCAGACGGGCAAGTTGAATACTTTTTCGCTAGTGTTTGGAATTTAGCGCCTTTTTTCAGTTGCTTGATGATGTCTTCAGCTTGTTCTTTGTGCTTAACAAGAATGTGCAATGCGGCTGCTGTGTTTGCCATGTGTTTATCTCTCACTATTCTGGTGGCGCAAGTTTACCGAATACACCGGTTTGCGCCAAACATTTCTCCACCTTACCCATTTTAGGCCATGGCTTGCCCCAAAACACTTAGCTAGATGATGAAAACCTGTGCAACACGGGTAATATTGACCTCGATTTATAAAGAGATTGCTTAAAAAGCTCACATTTACTTCCTATACGGTTGAAGCTGTCGCTTTATAAGATATGATTAGACACAAATCGGTGGCATTTATAAGGTTATTTCATGGCAAAAGTCGTTAGCAAAGCGAATCAATCTCAGGGCATGTTGATGTTTAAGCTCACCCTGCAACAAAACTTCGCAATAGGGACACTTAAAGTTCGTG
>NZ_JAWPON010000018.1:0-109850 GCF_033344315.1 Vibrio sp. 2132-1
TGGGTGTTTTTTATTCTAAAAGGCGAGTTTTCACTACTATTCTACCTCCATACACCCTGTAATCGCCCTGAATAAGGAAAAAAGATGAGCTCAATGAGAAGCTACAAAGGTATAAAGCCTGAACTTGGTGAGCGTGTTTACGTTGACCCAACCTCTGTTTTAGTCGGTGATATCCGAATTGGCGATGATTCTAGCATTTGGCCACTGGTAGCAGCGCGAGGTGATGTAAACCACATTCACATTGGTGATCGAACGAATATTCAAGATGGCAGTGTTTTGCATGTCACCCATAAGAACGCCGAAAACCCAAACGGCTACCCATTGATTATTGGTAATGACGTTACGATTGGCCACAAAGTGATGCTGCACGGTTGTGAGATCCACGATCGTGTTTTGGTTGGTATGGGAGCTATTGTTTTAGATGCTGTTGTAATTGAGTCAGAGGTGATGATCGGAGCAGGCAGTTTAGTGCCACCTGGGAAAGTATTAGAAAGTGGCTACTTATATGTTGGAAGCCCAGTAAAACAAGCTCGCCCTCTATCAGAAAAAGAACGAGCTTTCTTGCAAAAGTCTGCCAATAACTATGTGCAGAACAAAAACGACTACTTAAATGAAGTAAAAGACTTGAACTAAAGCCCTGTTAACCGATGATGATATGGCCTTCTTCGTTGAAGGCTTCATCTTCTATTAGCTCTTCAGCCATTTCTTCTAGGTCGAATCGGTAATCAGTAAACACTTTAATTGCCGCTTGCTCAGTTTCAATCAGTGAACCACTGAGCTTTTCTAACTTTTGTTTCGTCACAAAGCACACTATTTGTGCGCCTGATTGTTGCGCCGAAAAGTTTATCGATTGTGATACTTCATCCCATGATTGAATATCTGGGAATAAGATGGATTGATTCATCGCTTATTGACCTTCAAGGTTCTTTCTTAGTTCTCTGAGAATTTGTTTGGCACCAGGACGTAAGCCACGCCAGAGCATAAAGCTTTCCGCAGCCTGCCCAACTAACATTCCAAGACCATCATACGCATGAGCGGCGCCATTATCTTTTGCCCATAAGTTAAAGCTCGTCACCCCTTTGCCATAAATCATGTCATAGCTTGTACTGTTAGCGGCAAAGATGGAGGATGAAATAGTCGGCAGTTCACCACTTAGAGAAGCGGATGTGGAGTTAATGATGACATCATACTCTTCATCAATACTTGCCATCTCTTTGGCGAGGATAGGACCGTGAGAGACAAACAGCTCTGCAAGCTCCTGTGCTTTACTAAAGGTACGGTTGGTAATGGTTAAAGAGGTCGGCTTTTGATCAAGTAGTGGCTTAATAACACCACGAGCGGCACCACCAGCGCCAATAATTAGGATTCGCGCGCCTTCCAATACAACCTGATGCTGAAGCAGATCTTGCACTAAACCTGCACCATCAGTGTTGTCACCGATGATTTCACCATCGTCTAACTTCTTGAGGGTATTTACCGCGCCTGCTAACTGAGCCCGTTCTGTCAATCGACTAGCAAATTGATAAGCATCTTCTTTAAATGGCATAGTGATGTTGCACCCCTTGCCACCTTCAGCAAAAAACACCTTCGCCGCGTCAATAAAACCATCAACAGGTGCACTTTCTGCGGTATACACCAAAGATTGATTAGTTTGACGAGCAAACAAGGTGTGAATGAATGGCGACTTACTGTGTCCGATAGGATTACCAAACACGGCATAGCGATCGATTTGCTGGGTCATTTCCTTACCTTTGTTCCTTACTTAGATATAGAGAAAACAGGGCCACCTGATTACAGATGACCCTATCACTATCTATCTATATAGAAAAGGAGATTCCGTGCTTACCACTCTCGGGCCGTTAGGTATCGCTCGTAAAGTTCAGCTTCTGGCGATCCCGCTTCTGGCTCGTAGCAGTACTCCCAGCGAGCGAGCGGCGGCATTGACATCAGAATCGACTCAGTACGCCCACCACTTTGTAAACCAAATAAGGTGCCACGGTCATACACTAAGTTGAACTCTACGTAACGGCCGCGACGATATAGTTGGAATTCACGCTCACGCTCACCATACTTGATCTCTTTACGACGAGAAACGATCGGCAAGTAAGCCTGGCAATAGCCTTCACCCACTGCTTTGATGTAAGCAAAACACTTATCAAATTCCCACTGGTTTAGATCATCAAAGAACAAACCGCCAACACCGCGAGTTTCATTACGATGTGGTAGGAAGAAGTATTTGTCACACCATGCTTTATGCTCTTGGTAAACATCGTCACCAAATGGCGCACAAAGCAGTTTTGCAGTGTCGTGCCATGATTGGCAATCTTCTTCAAATGGATAGAACGGCGTTAGGTCAAAACCACCACCAAACCACCAAATTGGGTCTTCGCCATCTTTTTCTGCAATAAAGAAGCGGACATTGGCGTGTGAAGTCGGTACGTAAGGGTTTTTAGGGTGAATAACCAAAGAAACACCCATCGCTTCAAAACGACGACCCGCTAGCTCTGGGCGATGCGCTGTCGCAGATGCTGGCATTTCTTTCCCTTCCACATGCGAGAAGTTCACGCCTCCCTGCTCGAAAACAAGGCCATCACGCAAAACACGTGAGCGACCACCGCCACCCAGACGCTCTCCTTTTTCACGTTGCCATGCATCTTCGACAAAGACGGCCTTTCCATCTTCTTGTTCTAACTGCTGACAAATGGAGTCCTGAAGTGACATCAAGAACTGCTTTACGGCGTGCTTATCGATCGCTGACATACGTTATTACCTATTACGTGAAACCTAATGATGGCTGGCTAGCAGGGTTAACCCTGTCTTAATATTTGTGAAGTTTTGGCGTCACGAATCTCGCTGGGTTTATCACGACCGCTGGTCTCGCCACGAAGAATGGCGACCAGCTTATCACCCAACTGTTCTTCGACTTCTTCCGTGGTCATACACGGTGGTAAGCCGGAAAGATTCGCGCTGGTAGAGGTTAACGGCTTTCCGAATGCATTACACATTTTTTGCACCAAAGGATGATCAGTCACACGAACCGCAATTGAATCAAACTGCCCTGAAACCCAGTTGGATACTTTATCGCTCGCTGGCATGATCCAAGTGTATGGGCCTGGCCAAGTGGCATGAACAGTCTGTAATTGTTCTTCAGTCAACTGAGATTCATCAATATAAGGCAAGAGCTGATCGTAACTTGCAGCGATGAGAATCAGCCCTTTTTCTACCGGACGCTGCTTGAGCTCTAATAGCTTTTGAATTGCTTCTGGGTTATCTGGATCACATCCGACACCAAAAACCCCTTCTGTTGGATAGGCAATCACTTCGCCTTGCTTGAGTGCGTTGAGCACTTGTTCAAAGTTATCCACCGATTACTTCCTATTTGTTTGACTGTGTTGTTTTCACTAAGTGTACAAATATTCATTCTCAGACACTAAAGCAATTTTTTTATAAAATGTATCAATAGCGCCAACAACAAGACGCAAACGTTTGCTTGAGATAAAAATCCCCGTATAATGCGCACAAATTTATAGCTCACCTAATTTTTGCAGCTTAAAGGAGTTTGAGATGAAAGTCGGTATCATCATGGGTTCTAAATCCGATTGGCCAACCATGAAACTAGCAGCGGACATGCTAGATCAATTTGGCGTGCCTTACGAAACAAAAGTCGTGTCAGCACACCGAACTCCTCAATTACTGGCTGACTACGCCAGTGGCGCAAAAGAACGCGGCATCAAAGTTATCATCGCAGGCGCAGGTGGTGCAGCCCACCTACCTGGTATGGCGGCGGCGTTTACTAGTTTGCCAGTGCTTGGGGTTCCCGTTCAGTCTCGTGCACTGAAAGGTATGGATTCACTGCTTTCTATTGTACAGATGCCAAAGGGAATTGCGGTTGGTACATTGGCGATTGGCGAAGCGGGCGCAGCAAACGCCGGTATCCTAGCTGCGCAAATCCTAGGCACTCATGATGAAAACATCATGGCGAAGGTAGAAGCATTCCGTAATGAGCAAACGGAAACAGTTCTCGCAAATGCAAACCCTGCAGAGGATTAATCAGATGCATGTACTGGTTCTTGGTGCGGGTCAGTTGGCTCGTATGATGTCTCTGGCTGGTGCGCCACTGAATATTCAAATTTCAGCTTACGATGTCAGCAGCGGTGATGTCGTTCACCCTTTAACTCAACAGGTACTTAGCCATGGCTTGGAAAATGCGATTACGCAAGTTGATGTGATTACTGCCGAGTTCGAGCATATTCCACATGACGTGCTCAAGGTTTGCGAAGCGAGCGGCAAGTTCCTACCAAGTACGCAAGCCATCAAAGCAGGTGGTGATCGCCGTATTGAAAAAGCACTGCTTGATGATGCTGGCGTGCGCAACGCGAAATACTACGTCATTGAAACTCGTGAAGACTTTGAGCGCGCAATTGAACACGTTGGTATGCCAATGGTTCTGAAAAGTGCATTGGGTGGCTACGATGGTAAAGGCCAATGGCGCTTAAAAGAAGCTTCTCAAGTCGACGACATTTGGACTGAGATGGCAGAGTGCATTGCCGCAACACCAACTCAAGCGATTGTTGCTGAGGAATTTGTCCCTTTTAACCGCGAAGTTTCACTGGTTGGTGCTCGCGGTAAAGATGGCAGCGTTGAAGTGTACCCTCTGGCAGAGAACGTCCACACCAATGGTGTATTGAGCCTTTCTACTGCGATTGATGCACCAGAGTTGCAAGAGCAAGCAAAACAGATGTTCACGGCCGTTGCCAACAGCTTGAATTACGTTGGTGTGCTAACGCTGGAGTTCTTCGATGTTGACGGTACTTTGCTAGTCAATGAAATCGCACCACGCGTACACAACTCTGGTCATTGGACTCAACAGGGTGCAGAAACCTGTCAATTTGAGAATCATCTACGCGCCGTGTGCGGCATGCCTTTGGGTAGCACGAAGTTGGTTCGTGAAACCTCGATGATTAATATTCTTGGTGAAGACACACTACCAGAAGCATTGCTAGCGATGGATGGTTGCCACATTCATTGGTACGGCAAAGAAAAACGTGCGGGTCGCAAGATGGGCCACATCAACGTATGTGGTGACTACACTGGCGAACTTAATCGTAAACTTTGTGCATTAGCAGACGTATTGGATGAACAGGCTTTCCCTGCCGTACATGAATTTGCCAAGCAGTGGCAAGCATAGAAAAGCAGCGGAATAAATAGCAAAAGGGTCGCACGATGCGACCCTTTTTAATTCCTTTGATATATTTACCCTTGCTGGGTGTGCTGACACTTACGATTAGCACATTGCAATTTCACACCACTGGCTAGTTTCTTCTCCACCAACAGAGTAAAACCACACTCTTCGCATCGCCCCTTGACCGGAGCAAGGTTCACAGCAAATTTGCATTTAGGGTAGTTGTCACACGCGTAGAATGTTTTTCCAAATCGGGTTTTACGCCCAACCAAATGTCCTTTGCCACATTCAGGGCAAGCGTGTTGCTCTTGTGACTGCGCCTCTGGCTCTGGTTGATTAATCGACTCAATATGATGACAAGCCGGGTAGTTACTACAACCGACGAACATACCGTAGCGCCCTTGGCGGAGAACCAACTCATTGCCACACTCAGGACAAGGCACACCCAACTCTTTCACGATGTGACCATCATTGCTGTGTAGCGGTTTAATGTAATCACAGCTTGGGTAATGGTTACAGCCGAGGAATGGGCCATGTTTTCCGTGCTTGAGAGTCAGCTCACCACCACATTTTGGACACGGCTCGTGCTCCAAAGCGTGTTCATGGGCAGAGAAAAGGGTGTTGTCGATTTTACTACTCATACTTACCGTTTCGTGAAAAACACACAAAAAGACAAGCTCGCGTTTATTCTAGTTAAACTCGAACTTGCCCAGATGGTTAGTGAAGAATCCCTTGTTCCTTGGTGTACAACAGCTCTTCCATTAGCGTGTAAGCGTTTTCGTTGCCAGGCACATTAAACAGCACCATCAGAATGATCCATTTGAGATCTTCAAGCTCAAACTCACTCGTTTCTAATCCCATCACTCGGTCAATCACCATTTCGCGAGTTTCTGTGGTTAACACATTGATTTGCTCGAGAAACAATAGAAACCCTCGGCATTCCAAATCTAAACGCTGCATCTCTTTCGCTGTGTAGATACGAGTTGATGACGAAGCCATGCAAGTCGAGATTGCAGAAGAGGTGTCACTTTGCTGCAATGCGGCAAGCTCTTCTAACCAGACAAGGGCTTTGTAGATATCTTTTTGTTGGAAGCCTGCACGAAGCAACTCTTCTTCCAACTCGTCTTGTTCGACCTGTAACTCTGCATCGCTATGGATGTAGGTTTCGAATAGATACATCAGTATATCCATCATCATAGCTAGCCCCTCCCCTTTCGAATATAGCCACCTGAAACCGCAACGACATGCCCAGAGAGTTCTAACTCTAAGAGCTGCATCATGACTTCTTGGACAGGTATATTGGTCCTGTTTGCAAGAATATCAACCGGTGTAGCTTCACTTCCTACGTTAGCTAACAGCTGAGGAAATGGCAATTCTTCTTCATCATTTAACGTAGAAAATAAATCAGTACTCTGATTAATAGACCAATCAAGCAAGGACTGTATTTCATCTAAGACATCTTTCGTCTTTTCTACGAGGCAAGCGCCATGACGTATCAACTGGTTTCCACCGCAGGCATTGGGGGCATTGATTGACGCTGGCAGCGCAAATACTTCTCGACCTTGCTCAAGCGCGTAACGAGCTGTAATTAACGAGCCGCTCTTTTTCGCCGCCTCGACGACCAGTACACCAAGCGATAATCCACTAATAATACGATTACGACGCGGGAAGTTTTCTGGGCGCGGCTTGGCATTAGGCCGAAACTCAGACACCAAAGCCCCATATTCAATAACACGTTGCGCTAAACCACGATGACGTGCCGGATAAATATTTTCTAAGCCAGATCCTAGCACCGCAATCGTCTTACCACCCGCTTGCAACGCACCATCATGCGCATGACCATCAATGCCTAAAGCGAGACCACTGGTGACAATAAAATCGTGCTGAACAAACTCTGCAGCAAACTGACGTGCATGCTGTAATCCATCAATACTCGCATTTCGACTGCCAACCATCGCGATTTGTGGCTGAGAGAGACAAGTAGGGTTTCCTTGAACAAAAAGTAGAGGTGGCGGTGCAACGATTTGTTTGAGTTGAGGTGGATAACGCGGGTCAGTCAGTGTCAGGATATGATGATTTGTAGAAGCCTCAAGCCAGCTTAAACAAGCATCGACTTCTTTATCTGTTGAAGCCCAAGCTTGAATTTGCTTAGTTGTTAACCCAAGTTGTTGTAGCTGTTCAGGAGAGAAGTTTACGATGTTACGTGGCGTGTCTCTTGCCAGTAGCTTATTCATTTTGACGCCGCCAATGCCTGGTAAACAACTCAGTTTTAACCAGGCAGCGAGATCATCGTTATTTCGTCGATTCATCGATGGTTAATTCGTCCGCCAACGGTGACACCACCGAAATATCTTGGTTAATGGGTTTCGTACTGTTAGTGATCAGTGCCAAGCTAAAGTACTCATAAGGACGAATGACCAGCAACTCACCAACTTTGCTTTGAGGCAAAGTAATTTTCTTATCAAGCACGCCAAACTCTTTCTTGAACTCATCGCCGTCTTTGTAAACTGGGTGCGCGTCTTCTTTTAAATCAAACACACTGCCTTGCTTGAGATTATCTGACGTGCCTTTATCAATCACCACGACTTGGTTAGTTGAACTAAAGCGAATACCTTCGATATTACCTAGCAACTTTGCAGAACTGCCTTGTGGCGACGGCAGCGGATAGAACGTAGTCGTGAAGTCAGTATTCTCAACCGATTGATTTGGCAACGCGATATCGTTACGTAGGATTTCTTGCATTTGCGATGTAAGCTTCAAACCTGAATAATCACTCGAAGCTTCAACGAGCTCGCCTTTGGCAATCAAACGCAGCGCGGTAATCTCTTCGGACACATCGACACGCGAAAAGGTAGCTACTGGTCGGTAAATAGCCCAACCTGTCGCGGTCTGATTGCCATTGATATACAGCACATCTTCTGTAGTCAGATACTTACTGCCTTTGCTGCTACCCATCACTTTTGCAGCATTGTTCAACGAATCTTTATCTAGCAACCGATCCGATTTGAGGTAAGGCATCACCAAACCTTCCGCGACCGTTGGTACGGCTTTCTTTTCTGTGATGCGAGCTTTCGGGCTCAGCTTCTTAACCGGTTTTAGGCTCAACACGGGCTGACCGTTAATCCACACCAAAGACAGCTTGTCTCCGGGATAAATTAAATGAGGGTTATCGATTTCTGGGTTTACTTGCCATAAACGAGGCCACAACCACGGGCTATCCAAGTACATGGCCGAAATATCCCATAGCGTATCGCCCTTCACAACTACATATGCTTGTGGCGCATCATCTTTAACAGTCAGTGGGTTCGCATCCACATTTGCTACAGCGTTGAAAGAGAAAAGTAACGGCAACGTAACACTGGCAACGTTGCGGAAAATTCGATTCATGACCCTCGTCCTTGATCTATTAAGCAGGAACCAGAATGGAAATTGGTGCAAGGATGCTGTCATTTAGGCTATAAAATGTCTAGAATTGAGACAACAAGGTTTGTGCTGTTTCGGCACAGTTCAATATTTCGAGTGAATATGTCTGTATTACAAGTATTAACATTCCCGGATGATCGCCTGCGCACAGTCGCAAAGCCTGTTGAAGCGGTGACACCTGAGATTCAAAAAATCGTCGATGACATGATTGAAACCATGTACGACGAAGAAGGTATTGGCCTTGCTGCAACGCAGGTTGATATCCACAAACGTATCGTAGTGATTGATATTTCAGAAACTCGCGATGAGCCGATGGTGCTTATCAACCCTGAGATTCTGGAAAAGCGTGGTGAAGACGGCATCGAAGAAGGCTGTCTATCGGTACCAGGTGCTCGCGCACTTGTGCCTCGCGCTGCTGAAGTTACGGTTAAAGCCCTAGATCGCGACGGCAAAGAATACACATTTGACGCTGACGATCTGCTAGCAATCTGCGTTCAACACGAACTAGACCACCTAATGGGTAAACTGTTCGTTGATTACCTATCGCCACTTAAGCGTAAGCGTATTCAAGACAAGCTAGCGAAAATCAAACGCTTTAACGAGAAACAGCAAAACGCTTAATCTCGATACAATTTAATTAGAAGGAAGCCTACCTTGAGTCAGTCTTTACGTATTGTCTTTGCAGGTACTCCGGATTTCGCCGCCCGTCACTTGGCGGCGTTGTTGTCTTCGGAGCACGAAGTAATTGCGGTATACACTCAACCAGACCGCCCAGCAGGTCGTGGTAAGAAGCTTACTGCCAGCCCAGTGAAAACCATCGCGCTTGAGCACGATATTCCGGTATACCAGCCAGAAAACTTCAAATCAGATGAAGCCAAGCAAGAGCTTGCTGATCTGAACGCCGACATCATGGTGGTTGTGGCTTACGGTCTATTGCTTCCACAAGTCGTGCTAGATACGCCTAAACTGGGCTGTATTAACGTGCACGGTTCGATTCTTCCTCGCTGGCGTGGTGCAGCTCCTATCCAACGCTCAATTTGGGCTGGTGATGCAGAAACAGGTGTAACCATCATGCAGATGGACATTGGCTTGGATACAGGTGACATGCTGAAAATCGCAACTCTGCCAATCGAAGCGACAGATACCAGCGCTTCAATGTACGAGAAATTGGCTGAGCTTGGCCCAGAAGCCCTGATTGACTGCTTAGCCGACATTGCTGCGGGTAAAGCAGTGCCAGTGAAGCAAGACGATGAGCTAGCGAACTACGCGAAAAAACTCAGCAAAGAAGAAGCACGCATTAACTGGAACGACGATGCGGCTCACATTGAGCGCTGCGTTCGTGCATTTAACCCATGGCCAATGAGCCACTTTGAGGCGGCAGAAAATAACATCAAAGTATGGCAAAGCCGTGTGGCAGAGCAAACCAGTGACAAACCAGCCGGCACCATCGTGCAAGCAGATAAAACCGGTATTTATGTTGCGACAGGCAACGGCGTACTGGTGCTAGAGCAACTGCAAGTTCCTGGCAAAAAAGCCATGTCAGTTCAGGATATTCTGAATTCGCGTGCGGCTTGGTTTGAAGTCGGCACTCTGCTGGTTTAAGCCATACTAGGGGTTATTATCCCCAATAATACGAACTTTTAGAGGGCAGAGATGCCCTCCTTTACTTTAAGGTACTCATCATGAATGTTCGCGCTGCGGCTGCTAACGTCCTGTATCTTGTCGTCGACAAGGGCCACTCACTTTCAAGCGCTCTTCCAGCGGCTCAACAAACGGTACGACCTCGTGACCACGCTCTGTTACAAGAGATCTGTTACGGTGCGCTACGTTACCTACCTCGCCTAGAAATGATCGCAAACCAGTTGATGGATAAGCCCCTCAAAGGCAAACAACGTGTATTCCATCACCTAATTCTGGTTGGTATTTACCAACTGAGCTTCATGCGCATTCCTGCACACGCAGCTGTCGGTGAAACGGTTGAAGGCACTAAAGAGCTGAAAGGTCCTCGTCTGCGTGGTTTGATTAACGCAGTATTGCGTAACTACCAACGCAACCAAGAAGAACTCGACCAAATGGCCGTCAGCAACAACGCTGGCAAGTTCGGTCACCCAAGCTGGTTACTAAAACTGCTGCAAGAGGCCTACCCACAGCAATGGGAAAGCATTGTTGAAGCGAACAACCAAAAAGCACCAATGTGGCTGCGTGTGAACCATCAACACCACACTCGTGATGAATACCTTGCGCTGCTCAAAAATGAAAACATTGATAGCACGCCACACACAGAAGCAATGGACGCCATAAAATTGGCCGCGCCATGTGACGTGATGAAGCTACCTGGTTTTGAGAAAGGTTGGGTTTCAGTACAAGATGCGGCAGCGCAGCTCTCGATCAACTACCTAAAACCACAAGACGGCGAACTGATTTTAGATTGCTGTGCAGCGCCAGGTGGCAAGACGGCACACATTCTAGAGCGCACGTCGGGCAGTGAAGTGGTCGCGATTGACTGCGACGACACACGCTTGAAACGTGTGCATGAAAACCTGAAGCGTCTCAACCTTCAGGCAAAAGTGGTTTGCGGTGATGCGCGTAATCCACAAGAATGGTGGCAAGGCGAGCAATTTGATCGCATTTTGCTGGATGCCCCATGTTCTGCGACTGGCGTGATTCGTCGTCACCCAGACATCAAATGGCTACGTCGTGCAGACGACATCGCCGCATTAGCAGAGCTACAAAGTGAAATTTTTGATGCCATGTGGACGCAACTGAAGCCCGGCGGCACAATGGTTTACGCGACTTGTTCAATCACACCGCAAGAAAACATGGAGCAAGTAAAAGCGTTTTTAGCACGTACCGCGGATGCGCAACTGCTGGATTCTGATCCCGACCAGCCTGGTCGTCAAATTCTACCAGGCGAAGAAGATATGGATGGTTTCTACTACGCAGTGCTAACCAAAACACACGCGTAACAGCATGCTAAATAGGGCGATTGGAGTGATTTCAATCGCCTTTTTCAGATACGAGAAAAGAGTATGAAGATCATTATTCTTGGTGCAGGTCAGGTTGGCGGCACACTGGCAGAAAACCTAGTGGGTGAAAACAACGACATCACCATCGTCGACAATAATGCCGACCGACTGCGTGAATTGCAGGACAAATACGACCTGCGTGTGGTCAATGGCCATGCGAGCCACCCAGACGTGCTGCACGAAGCGGGTGCACAAGACGCCGATATGCTCGTCGCGGTGACCAATACTGATGAAACCAACATGGCCGCCTGCCAAGTCGCGTTCACTCTATTCAACACCCCAAACCGCGTTGCACGTATTCGCTCTCCAGAATATCTGGCTGAAAAAGAAGCCCTGTTTAAATCTGGCGCCATTCCTGTCGATCACCTTATCGCACCAGAAGAACTCGTTACGAGCTACATCGAACGTCTGATCCAATACCCAGGCGCGCTGCAAGTGGTGAGCTTTGCTGAACAGAAAGTCAGCCTAGTGGCAGTAAAAGCCTACTACGGTGGCCCGCTGGTGGGTAATGCGCTGTCTGCTTTGCGTGAGCACATGCCGCACATCGATACCCGTGTGGCGGCGATTTTCCGTCAAGGTCGCCCGATTCGTCCTCAAGGCACCACCATCATTGAAGCAGACGATGAAGTGTTCTTCGTTGCAGCAAGTAATCATATTCGCTCAGTGATGAGTGAGCTTCAGCGCCTAGAAAAACCGTACCGCCGCATCATGATTGTTGGCGGGGGTAACATCGGTGCCAGTCTCGCAAAGCGCTTAGAACAAAACTACAGCGTGAAGCTGATTGAACGTAACTACCAACGTGCAGAGAAACTGTCAGAAGAGCTAGAAAACACCATTGTGTTCTGCGGCGACGCGGCAGACCAAGAGCTTCTCTCGGAAGAGAACATCGACCAAGTCGACGTCTTCATCGCACTGACCAACGAAGATGAAACCAACATCATGTCTGCGATGTTGGCAAAACGCATGGGTGCGAAAAAAGTAATGGTGCTGATCCAACGTGGCGCTTATGTAGATCTGGTACAAGGCGGCGTAATTGATGTGGCAATCTCACCACAGCAAGCGACCATTTCCGCCTTGCTGACGCACGTGCGTCGCGCTGATATCGTAAACGTGTCCTCACTTCGTCGCGGCGCTGCGGAAGCCATTGAAGCCGTCGCTCACGGTGATGAAAGTACATCGAAAGTGGTTGGGCGTGCGATTGGCGACATCAAACTCCCACCTGGGACCACCATTGGTGCTATCGTTCGTGGCGAAGAAGTCCTTATTGCCCACGACCGTACGGTCATCGAGCAGGATGACCATGTGGTGATGTTCCTGGTCAACAAAAAATACGTATCAGACGTCGAAGCGCTATTCCAGCCGAGTCCATTCTTCCTCTAGGATTTTCCTATGGTCAACTTACGTCCCGTACTGTTTGTTATCGGGCTGGTTTTATCCAAACTGGCCCTGTTTATGTACGTGCCGACTTTGGTCGCTTTCTTTACCGGTACGGGGGGATTCCTCGATTTCGCCCAAGCCGTTGTGATCACGCACCTTGCCGCCTTCATTTGCCTAACGATCGGTCGAACCGCCAAGTTCAAACTCAGCGTACGCGATATGTTCCTCATCACCAGTTTGGTTTGGACCATCGCCAGTGCGTTTGCCGCCTTGCCGTTTGTGTTCATCAACCACATCAGCTTCACCGACGCCTACTTCGAAACGATGTCGGGTATCACCACGACGGGCTCAACGGTGCTCAGTGGCCTAGACAACATGGCGCCGAGCATCTTGCTGTGGCGCTCTATTTTGCAGTGGCTTGGGGGGATTGGTTTTATCGTAATGGCGGTGGCGGTGCTACCTATGCTCAATGTCGGTGGTATGAAGCTATTCCAAACCGAATCATCCGATTGGTCGGATAAAAGTAGCCCGAGAGCAAAAACGGTCGCCAAAAACATCGTAGCGGTTTATTTGATGCTTACTGGCTTATGCATTGTGGGCTACTTGGTCACCGGCATGAACCTGTTTGAAGCGATCAATCACGCCTTTACCACGCTATCAACGGGCGGATACTCTACATCCGACGGGTCGATGAACCACTTCTCTAATGGCGCACACTGGGTGGCCACTACCTTTATGTTCTTAGGTGGCTTGCCATTTTTGCTCTTCATCGCCGCGTTACGTAAACGCCGTATTGATGTATTGGTTAACGACGCTCAAGTTCGAGGATTCGCGTACCTGTTCGTTTTCTCAAGCTTAGTGATTTCAGCCTGGTTAGTGATTCGAGATGGATACACCATTTTGGATGCGCTGCGAGTGTCGATGTTTAATATCGTCTCTGTCGTCACCACAACGGGCTTTGGCTTAGAGGACTTCACCGCGTGGGGCGCATTACCCACAACTCTTTTTGCCTTCTTAATGATGGCGGGTGCATGTTCGGGGTCAACGTCTGGTGGGATCAAAATCTTCCGTTTCCAAATCGCAATGACACTGCTGAACAAACAGATGATGAAATTGATTCACCCTTCAGGTGTGTTTGTACAGCGCTACAACCAACGCCCAGTGAATGATGACATTGTTCGCTCGGTGGTCGCGTTTGGCTTGATGTTCTTTATCACCATAATCTTCATCGCGGGTTGCTTGAGTGCGCTGGGTTTAGACCCCATCACTAGCATCTCTGGTGCCATCACTGCGGTAGCCAACGTCGGCCCGGGTATGGGAAGCGTGATTGGACCGACGGGTAACTTCGCGCCTCTGCCAGATACCGCCAAGTGGCTTCTGAGCTTTGGCATGTTGATGGGCCGCTTGGAAATTCTGACTATTCTTGTACTGTTCTTCCCTGCGTTTTGGCGCCGTTAAGCAGACACAAATAAAAGGTATAACAATGAAAACATGGATCACTCTGGCGACCCTACTTGCCGCCTCATCCACATACGCCGCTGAAGTCATCACTTTAGCCGATGGTCGAGAAGTGAAGTTAAACGATGACTTTACTTGGGAATACGTCATGAAAAAACCTGCGCAGCAAGCAACAGAGACGCAAGCGACAATAGGCGCGGTTGAAACGATCGCAGCTCCCGCAATTGCGACAATTCCAGTTGTGACGAAAACTGTTGGCACTACTGTGGTGGTAAACGCCAAAAAGCCAACCATGCAGCTGTCTGACTCTGGTGTCGACGTACTGATTGGCTCCGCGAGCTATCAAGATGGTGAGCTCGTACTGCCAACGTCCATTACCAATCAAAGCTCACAATCGGTGATTCAAGTTGAAGTGGAAGTTCTGGTATTTGATATGTCTGGCCAGCAACTGGCGAAAGAAAAAGTCACAGTTTGGCAATCCATCAAGCGAATGGCGGATACTTACCTGCGACCACAACAAGCAGAACAGGGTAAAAGCATCAAACTGGCAGTGCCGCAGTCTCAGCAATACCAGTTTTCAGCCAAAGTGTTAGAAGTGAAAACTCGTTAATGTGATAACACATGTTTTGTCGAGTTCATATCTATCCGTTAGATAGGCTCGACAAAATAATAAATTGCGAAGAAGTGACACACACAACCCGCTAAAACGAAGCCGTGCCAAATCGCATGATTGAATGGAATACGCTTCGCAACGTAGAAAATCACCCCCAGTGAATACACAATCCCACCAGCTGCGAGTAATGTCAGTCCGCCAATATCCAAGTTGATCGCCAACTGATAAATCACAATCAACGACAGCCAGCCCATGACCAAATACGTCATCAAGGAAAGCTTTTTAAATCGGTAAACAAACGCGACTTTCATAATGATGCCGAGTAGAGCGATGGTCCAGATAACAATCATCAAACCAAACGCGAGCGGCGTACGTAAACTCACCAACAAAAAAGGCGTGTAACTGCCAGCAATGAGCAGATAAATGGCGCAGTGATCGAAAGTTTTTAGCCAGCGTTTGGCGTTGGGGTGCGGAATTGCATGATACAGCGTCGAAGCCAAAAATAGCACGATAATACTCGCACCGTAGACAGCCATACTGGCCAGCGTCAGCGTATCAGCTTGCTGGTCTATGGCTTTGATTAGCAGCAGTATCAAGCCAACAATACCAAAAATCATCCCAATGCCATGAGTGATGGTATTAGCCAGTTCTTCACGTTGACTGTATTGAGGTTTCTGCAGTTCAGACATCAATGCGCCTATACTAGAGTTTGAAATTTGCTCTAGTATGGCACATTAGGCTTACACGTGTAAGCTTAAATTAAGACTCATGAACGGCCGTGGTTTGATCGAGATAATTAAGTACAAGTTCACCCACTTGATCAAGCTTAGTCGTGGCTGGAATGGTCAACTCTCGTTTGAGTTTTCCGCTACCCAGTAAGCTTGCGAGCATGCCACCCTCGCCCTTGCGTGTGCGGTCAACTTCAAACCATAATTTGAGTTCTTGCTCGCTACGATGAGCGACAAATTCTAACTCACGCCACACACCATGGTATGGCCCGTCAGTCGGCACCATCTCAAATTCTTGCACAAATGGCAGGTCGAACCCTTTTACTTCCTCACACTCCACTTGGCGAATACGCAAACCTTGCGCTTCAAATGCGGATAACACCGCATCCATTAGTGGATCAGGTCGAACGGTGAGGATGTCTTTATCGGTCGGGTCTAAAGCAGCAGCAACGTCCAAGCCGGTTTCGAGCCACACTTTGGCGTCACCAATGGTGACAGGCGTATTCCAAGGCACATCGAGCTGAACATCGAAGGTACGCTCTTCGCCGGAATGGATGGTAAACGCATAAGGGAGGCTCCACTTAGCAAGCACATGAGTCTGAGGTACTCGGCGCATGCTGTGTCCTTCTCGCGCACCACGGTCATCAGGAGCTTCCGCGATATAGCGACAACACAGTTTTAAATCGATATTGTCGATCGCTTGTTCAGTGGCACCACCATAAACATGGATAGACACATCCACACTTTGACCAGGATATAGCACGTCTTGATTTAGGATTGAGTCGACCTTAGCGCTCCCAATCCCAAAACTGGCAAGTGTCTTCTTCAAAAATGACATAGGCACCTCCTTCGTCGAGATCTCATACTACTACTGCTGATCGAGGGATCAAACAAAAATTGCCTCGATCATCGCGACAAAATGACAAAATCTAAACAATTCAATTGCTCAACTATCGACCAATTATTACAAGGATGCTAATCTTATACGTGATATGCATGCATATCGGTATTCCTGATTCATTAACTGGATTGGCGAGAGCCAGAAGAGTGATTCTTCAATCTTGTTGGAGCCTAGCTCATAATGATTCAGGCCATTACATCGGCAATGGATATGCCTGACAGTTAGGTAAATTAATGCGCCCAACAACAGTCAGGTTCGCACACACTAATACTAGTGCAATGCGCCGCCGCAGTGGCTTTACTACTGCACCAAAGGCAAAGCAAGTTGCGCCAGCAATGACATTGGTTGAGAAGACAGCAATGATGTCGAGTGTTCCGGCCAAAGTTATCAAAGCAGCTTAATCAAAAGCGCGGCGCCAGCTGCGCTTTTTTCTTTGCACGCAACTCAAACCACCTCAACGACTTAGAACAAAACACAGTGAAATAGATAGTTTTTCCTATTTGGTCTTCGCAAAGCAATTTGGTACCTTTACAGCTAATTACACCTATAAATTCTGTGGAGAAAGAAATGAAGTGTCATCGCATTGAAGAGCTGCTTGAGCTACTAGAGCCTGAATGGCATAAAGACCAAGAAATGAACCTACTGCAGTTCATCGTGAAGCTAGCGAAAGAAGCAGGCTACGAAGGCAAGCTAGAAGATCTGACCGACGACGTGCTGATCTACCACCTTAAAATGCGTAACAGCAGCAAAGACGAAATGATCCCAGGTCTTAAGAAAGACCAAGAAGATGATTTTAAAACTGCGATTCTGCGCGCTCGTGGCGTCATCAAATAACCGGCTCAACAACCCAGTATTCTTTAAGCGACTCCCTCAAATGAGTCGCTTTTTTATAACTAAAATTTTTAGTCCCACAGTTGGTTATAACTGTTCAGCCAATTATCAGGTTAACTGTACTGACTTTTGTTGTTAAACGTTGACTGCGTTAAAGAAAAGGAATTGTTATTGATTGTATAATCGCCGTTCATCAGTATTTACTAAAATAATTATGTCCGGTCATGATTTATGATAAGGACGAAGTAGCAATGTCATCGAGCGACATCAATAGAAATGACGCCGTACATTATAAAAGCCTAAGAAGGATGAGTGCATGAGTCAGGATAAGATCGATATCAAAGATGTGACTCCTAAAACCTATAATCCCAAACCCCATAAAGGAAACGGGGATCGGTTTAACCCAAGTAATCGCATCTATGTACGCGAAAGCAAAGGGACTTACCAGAAACTACGTCGTTACGGTGGTTGGTTCTTACTACTTCTCTTCGCTTTGATACCGTGGATTCCTTACGGTGAACGTCAAGCGATCTTACTTGATATTGGCAACCAGCAGTTCAACTTTTTCGGTACCACCCTGTACCCACAAGATCTTACCCTACTCGCCTTGCTGTTTGTGATCGCGGCGTTTGGGTTGTTCTTTATTACCACCTTCTTAGGTCGGGTTTGGTGTGGCTATCTCTGCCCACAAACCGTCTGGACCTTCATGTATATCTGGTTTGAAGAGAAGCTCGAAGGTAGTGCCAATAAACGCCGTAAACAAGACTCCAATAAGCTGACGGCGAATTTAGCGATGCGTAAAACCGTCAAACATATAGCTTGGTTTGCCATTGCACTCGCCACTGGTTTTACTTTTGTTGGCTACTTCGTACCAATGAAGCAATTGGTTATCGACTTTTTCACCTTTAACGCCAACTTCTGGCCCGTCTTTTGGGTAATGTTCTTTGCCATTTGTACTTATGGTAATGCTGGTTGGATGCGTTCCATCATGTGTATTCACATGTGTCCTTACGCGCGCTTCCAGTCTGCCATGTTTGATAAAGACACCTTCATCGTTGGCTACGATGCAAAACGTGGGGAAAAACGTGGCCCACGTCCGCGTAAAGCCGATCCAAAGCAGCTTGGTTTGGGTGATTGTATTGATTGTGATTTGTGTGTGCAGGTGTGCCCAACAGGTATCGATATTCGTGACGGCTTGCAGTATGAATGTATCAACTGTGGCGCTTGTATTGATGCGTGTGACAACACCATGGATCGCATGGGCTACGAGAAAGGCCTAATTAGTTACACCACCGAGCATCGCTTATCGGGTAAGAGTACCAAAGTCATGCGTCCGAAGCTGCTAGGCTATGGTGCCGTACTACTCGTCATGGTCGGTCTTTTCTTTGCCCAAATTGCAGCGGTAGACCCAGCCGGCATGAGTGTTATTCGCGACCGTAACCAACTGTTCCGCGTTAATAGCTCGGGAGAAGTAGAAAACACCTACACCCTCAAGGTGATCAACAAAACTCAGCAAGTGCAAGAGTACTCGTTGGATGTTGAAGGGCTATCCGATGTAAGCTGGTATGGTAAGCAGACAATTCAGGTCCAGCCAGGTGAGGTATTGAACCTGCCAATGAGTCTTGGTGCCGATCCTGACAAGCTAAACTCTGCGATTACGACAATTCAGTTTATACTCACCGATAAGAGCAACGAATTCACCATTGAAGTGGAAAGCCGATTTATCAAGAAGCTATAACTTCGATGACTAATGGAAAAAGGCTCAGTAATGAGCCTTTTTGTTTATATGTCCCAAAGTATGTTTAACTTTGACGCCCTTACCCCAGACTTTATGTGGTACGCGTTAGAAAGCATCGGCGTTCGCGCAGAATCAGGCTTTCTTCCCCTCAATAGCTACGAAAACCGTGTTTATCAATTTACTGACGAAGAGCGTCGTCGTTATGTCGTCAAGTTTTACCGTCCTGAACGTTGGAGCAATGAACAGATCCAAGAGGAGCACGACTTTACTTTAGAGCTGATTGGCAATGAGATCCCCGTCGCACCACCTGTGCGCATCAACGGTGAAACCCTGCATCACTATCAAGGCTATGCTTTTGCGCTGTTTGATAGCGTGGGTGGTCGCCAATACGAGGTTGACAATTTAGATCAGCTCGAAGGTGTAGGGCGTTTCCTTGGCCGAATCCATAAAGTCGGCAGCCGCCAAGCCTTCCAACATCGCCCTACGATCGGCTTACAAGAATACCTGTATCAACCAAGAGAGATTCTGCAAAACGCCAATATGATTCCAATGCACTTGGAGAACAGCTTCTTCAATGACTTGGATATGCTGATCAAATCAATTGAAAGCCACTGGCAAGAAGGCTTCAATATGATTCGTTTGCATGGCGATTGCCACCCAGGCAATATTTTGTGGCGAGATGGCCCTATGTTTGTTGATTTGGATGACGCTCGTAACGGCCCTGCAGTACAAGACTTATGGATGCTACTGAACGGTGAACGCCAAGACAAACTGATGCAGTTGGATATTGTTTTAGAGGCTTACCAAGAGTTTTGCGATTTTAATCCTGCAGAATTGAAACTAATCGAGCCACTTCGCGGTCTACGAATGGTGCACTATATGGCATGGCTAGCAAAACGTTGGCATGACCCTGCATTTCCTCTCGCTTTTCCATGGTTTAATGAGCCAAAATACTGGGAAGGTCAGGTCCTTGCATTTAAAGAGCAGATCGCCGCTTTAGAAGAAGCACCGCTGTCTTTAATGCCTCAATGGTAAGTCAGGCCAAAAATTCAAAAATGGAGATATTTCGATGAAAAAACTGTTCGCACTGTTTTCTATGCTGATGTTAAGCCTGTCGGCACATGCAGCGCAATTCAAAGAAGGTGAACATTACAAAGTATTGGATCTTGAGGCATCAAAAAAACCTCTTGTGACGGAGTTTTTCTCTTTCTACTGCCCGCACTGTAATAGCTTTGAACCGGTTATCCAGCAACTGAAAAAGCAGTTGCCAGAAGGTACTAAGCTATTAAAAAACCACGTTTCTTTCATGGGTGGCAACATGGGCCCATCAATGAGCAAAGCCTACGCAACGATGGTTGCATTAAAAGTGGAAGACAAAATGGTGCCAGTGATGTTTAACCGCATCCACAATCTAAAGAAGGCGCCACGTAATGATGAAGAACTTCGTCAAATCTTCCTTGATGAAGGTGTAGACGCGAAAAAATTCGATTCTGCATTCAAAGGCTTCGCGGTTGATTCAATGGTTCGCCGTATGGACAAGCAATTTGAAAACAGCGGTCTAACCGGCGTTCCTGCGGTTATCGTTAACAACAAATACCTAGTTCAAGCACAAAGCATCAAAACGATGGATGAGTACTTCTCTCTGGTGAACTACTTGCTGACACTAAAATAAGCACATCGATATCAATCAAAAGGGGAACACGTCGCTCCCCTTTTGTTTATTTGTAAATCTCTTGTAGCAACCGATCTTTTTCTTGCCACACATCCCCCAACCATTGCTGAAATTGTCGCTTATAGGGCTTATCGTTGAAGTAATCACCAAGCACTCTTTCATCAACGGGTAACACATTTACACGCACAACCACCTTGCTCATGCGGCCCATCAATAAATCCTTGAACGGTTTATGCGTATTTTCTGGGTACGCCAACGTAACGTCGATAATGCTCTCGAACTGCTCCCCCATCGCCGCTAACGTGTACGCAATCCCGCCCGACTTTGGTTGCAGCAAATATTGATAGTTTGCTTTACTCTTACGCTGCTTTTCTTCGGTAAATCGGGTTCCTTCGACATAGTTAACCACTGTGGTTGGAGTGTGTTTGAATTTAGCGCACGAGCGACGTGTCGTCTCTAAATCTTGACCTCGCTTATGAGGATTGCGGATCAGATACTCTCGCGAATAGCGACGCATAAATGGCATATCGAGCGCCCAACACGCCATCCCGATGAAAGGCACATACAGCAGTTGTTGCTTGAGGAAAAACTTCGGCATGGGAATACGGTCTTTAAACACGCAGCAAAGCACAACAATATCTGTCCAACTGAGATGATTACTGATCAGCAGATACCACCCGTCTTTTTTAAGCGCTTCACCGCCCTGAACATCCCACTCAACACGGTTAGATACCGCCAGAATGCACGCATTAACGGTAGCCCATAACCACATCACCTTATTGGCACAAGCGGTCGCTATCGCTTTTAGCTTTACGCCAGGAAGCAATATTTTAAATACAGCGATAACACAAATTGCGAGTGAACAAACCGCAGAATTGAGAATCACAAAAGAAGCGTTAAAAAAAAATAACAAATATGCCAACATGATAGTCAAACAACAGTGATAATGTGTGAAGAATAAAACAGCGTGTAATTATACTGCGCCTTTGCCACATTGGAACATGCGTGGGAATGGTCAGATTTGTTACCGCAACCAATATGTGCACCACTCATTCGACAACAAGGAGATAACGAATGAAACCAAGGCTACTTCTCTTGCCTTTGGCCTTTGTCGTCAGTTCTGCTCAGGCTCAACTCGCTGAAACCGCAGGTTTTGGCGGTGAAATTTCGCTGAATGCCGGATTCATATCATCAGAATCCAATTTCAATACAGAAAATAGTAACACCATCGATTCTCTCGATAAGCGTGCCGATAGTGACAGTTCCGTTATCGCTGCACCGCTAGGGAGTGTGACATACACCTTTGGTAGCCGACTCAACCACCAAGTTTACGCCGGTACCACACGCTCAGATGTCGCGGTAGGTACACTCGCTTTTCAGTTGGGCTATCAACACGAGCTACAATCTGGCACCGTGCTCGATGTTTCCTATCTGCCGACGGTACTCAAAGGCGAAACTTGGCGCAACCCTTATCAAGTAGGAACCGCACGTAAAGAGACGGATGTTGACGGCAATGCGTATCGCTTTCAGATCAAAGGGTTAATTGATAAAAACTTCAACCTTGATCTTGCTTATGCTGATAAAGACATCGAGCAGGAGGAAGTGACAGACCGCTCACTTGCTCGCGATGCTAACCTTTACTATGTCAAAGGCGACTATCGCATTCCACTCAACCAAACGTCTATGTTGCAACCCGCTTTCACCTACATCAATCAAGATGCCGACGGTAAAGCGGAGTCATTTGATTCGTACGGATTTGACATTAGCTGGTTTAAATTTATCAACCGCCATCGATTGGCCCTCACAGCGGGTTATGCATGGAAAGACTATCAAGCCGCTAGCCAAACTTTTGCTAAAACACGAAATGACGACACCATCAGCCTATTTGCGGCCTACGAATATCAAAACGTATTTGACTGGCAAGACTGGTCGTTCATTTCTTTAGCCGGCTATAGCCAAACTGACTCGAATATCACGTTTTATGAGGAGAAAGAGTACCTATTGTCGCTTGGTCTCAACTACACCTTCTAACGTCCTTCATCGCAACAAGGTGCTTACAAAACTTGTTGCGATGACACTTTGCTGTCTATACCGCTTGCGCCGTAAGCTGTTTCAGCAAACGGTCCATCGCTCGATACCCAAGCGCCTCGGCCAAGTGCGTTCGTTCAATTTGCTCCGCCCCATCCAGATCGGCGATTGTTCGCGCCACTTTGATAATACGATGATATGCACGAATCGAGAGCCCTAAACGATGCAAAGCGGTTTCAAGAAACTCAGCATCACTCTTATGCAAGGGACAAAACGCCTCAATTTCTCGACTACCTAGCAGTGCATTGACCTTACCACTGCGGTTTAGCATATTGTTACGCGCATGGCTCACACGCGCTTTTACGATAGCAGTCGGCTCACCGCGATCACCACCTTCTGCTAATGTCCCTTTGGGCAAAGCTGGGATTTCTAAAGACATATCAAAGCGATCTAACAGTGGTCCAGATAATCGACCAAGGTAGCGCAAAATAGCTTGTGGATTGGTGCGCGCTTGATTGCCTTCGTAATATCCTGTCGGGCTTGGGTTCAAGGCTCCGACTAATTGGAAACGAGCCGGAAAGCGTGTTTTACCTTGCGCTCGAGAGATAATGATCTCTCCAGATTCGAGCGGTTCGCGTAACGAGTCCAGAACTTTACGATCAAATTCGGGCATTTCATCGAGAAACAATAACCCGTTGTGGGCTAAAGAGATCTCCCCTGGTCTGGGTACCGAACCACCGCCGACTAATGCCGCCATTGAACTTGAATGATGCGGAGAACGAAACGGACGCGACTTCCAGTTATGCTCATTAATTTCACTCTGAGTCAACGATGCCACCGAAGCGGTTTCCATTGCTTCTTCGTCACTCATTTCCGGTAATAAGTCACACAAACGCGAAGCCAACATCGTTTTTCCAGTACCTGGCGGGCCAAGGAAAAGTAAGTTGTGGTTTCCAGCGGCAGCAATCTCCAGTGCTCGCTTACCTTGTTGTTGGCCAATAATATCTTGTAAGTCTCGACCATGTTTTTCGATCGTTTTTCGCTTAGGCGTTTGAAAAAGATTCAGTCGATGTTGACCACAAAGCTCGGCACATACTTCCAGTAATGATTGGGCCGATTTATGTTGTTCCTTCCCCACCAGCGCCGCCTGATCGCCATTCACATGTGGGACGACCAAATGACGTTGAATCTTACTGGCTTCCAGCGCAGCAGGCAGCACACCTTTTACAGGTCTCAGACCACCAGATAACGCTAACTCACCAACAAATTCGTAGTTTTTGAGCTTATCTGTCGCGATTTGCTCCGAAGCGGCCAAAATTCCCAATGCAATAGGAAGATCAAAACGCCCTCCCTCCTTGGGTAGATCTGCCGGAGCCAAGTTCACGGTGATCCGCTTAGCAGGAAATTGAAAGTTAGAATTAATGATCGCACTGCGTACGCGATCTTTGGACTCTTTTACCGTTGTCTCTGGCAAGCCTACTAAGGTAAACCCTGGCATGCCGTTGCTGATATGAACTTCTACACTAACCGATGGCGCTTGCACCCCGACGCTTGCTCGACTATGAATGATTGCCAGCCCCATACGTTCCTCAATTTTTTTGAACACTCTGTAAACAAATGTTTTATCTAGTTGGTTATGTTATATACCGCGTCCCAATTGAGAGTTAATGTGAAAAAAGAATGACTTTTTGCTTGTCATGCAGCGGAATTGTGTGATACCACTAATGACGCAAACAATTTCGTAGAACATTACACAACATTTTTTAACGAAAAAAGAACGACAGACAGATGAACCTTTTCGCTCATATCAACGCACTGCTAGCCCTGATTATCGTGGTCATTATTGGCACCGCGCGGGGTATTGTGGGCGAAAGGTAACCACAAATTACAAAAAACCCCCGCACTGAAAAGTCCGGGGGTTTTTTTACAACTACAAGTTGTCATCTGTCTAACCCTCGGACAGTTTAACGGGAAGAATGGGAGTGCACATGAAGTGCAATAAATATGGCAATCGCTACGAGCCACAACGTAGCAAAGGAGGTTTACGATGACTGGTGCACAACTTGTCGTAGCCGCTTTAAGACAGCAAGGCATCGAAACCGTTTTTGGCTACCCCGGCGGGGCCATCATGCCAATCTATGATGCTTTGTATGACGGTGGGGTGGAACACATCCTATGCCGTCACGAGCAAGGGGCCGCTATGGCAGCTATCGGGATGGCTCGTTCCACTCAAGACGTTGCTGTGTGCATGGCAACTTCTGGCCCAGGAGCCACTAACCTTGTTACCGGCCTTGCCGACGCTTTCCTTGACTCCGTACCTCTAGTTGCCATCACAGGCCAGGTTGCTAGCTCTCATATCGGTACCGATGCATTCCAAGAAATGGATGTGATCGGAATGTCCCTAGCCTGTACTAAGCACAGCTATCTCGTGACCGAAATTGAAGATCTAGCTCCGACACTTGCCGAAGCCTTTGAGGTCGCAAAAACCGGTCGTCCGGGTCCTGTCATTGTCGATATCGCCAAAGACGTTCAACTCGCTCAAGCACCTACAGACCTTCTTCCTCCATACATAGCACCAGCAATCGAAGATGTCAGCGCTGAAGATATCAAACGTGCGCAAGATGTGCTGGCAGCATCTACTCGCCCAGTGTTGTATGTTGGTGGTGGCGTGCAACTTGCGAAAGCAACCGATGCAGTACGCGAATTTCTTCGCTTAAACCCAATGCCTGCAGTTAGCACATTAAAAGGCCTCGGTACCATTGAACGCCATGATCCTCACTATCTTGGTATGTTGGGTATGCATGGCACCAAAGCCGCTAACCTAGTGGTTCAAGAAGCCGATCTATTGATTGTGGTTGGCGCGCGTTTTGATGACCGTGTGACGGGTAAGCTCGACACGTTTGCACCAAATGCGAAAGTGATTCACATCGACATTGATGCTGCGGAGATTCATAAACTGCGCCACGCCAACGCACCATTACGTGGCGACATCAACACCATTCTTCCTCAGCTAGAGCTGACTCAAGATATCTCACCGTGGGTTCATCACAGTGAAAGTCTGCGCAGCGGCTTTAAGTGGCGTTACGACCACCCGGGCGAATTAATCTACGCACCGCTATTGCTTAAACAACTGTCTGACATGATGCCAGATAGCTCAATTGTCTCGACCGACGTCGGTCAGCACCAGATGTGGACAGCGCAACATATCCAGCCACGCGAACCACAAAATTTCATCACTTCTGCTGGCCTTGGCACCATGGGCTTTGGCTTGCCAGCAGCGATGGGCGCTGCAGTCGCACGTCCTGATGATCAGTCTATCCTTATTACAGGTGACGGTTCATTTATGATGAACGTTCAGGAATTGGGCACGCTGAAGCGTCGTCAGATTCCAGTGAAGATTGTCCTTCTTAATAACCAACGTCTTGGCATGGTTCGCCAATGGCAGTCATTGTTCTTTGACGGTCGCCACAGTGAAACCATTCTTGATGACAACCCAGATTTCGTGATGTTAGCAAAAGCGTTCGATATCCCGGGCAAAACCATCACCAAGAAAGAAGAAGTCGAACCTGCTCTCAAAGAGATGCTAGCGAGTGAAACTTCTTACATGCTTCACGTTTTGATTGATGAAGAAGAAAACGTGTGGCCATTGGTGCCACCTGGCGCATCAAACAGTGATATGTTGGAAAATACATAGGAGACAATCGCATGGACAGATATTTACTCGACATCAAAGCCGATGACAAACCGGTACTGTTGGAGCGCGTTCTACGTGTGATTCGTCACCGAGGCTTCGTGATCAAACAAGTCGCTGCTACGCAAAACCACGAAAGCAAAGTAGCCAGCGTCGAGATCATCGTCGACAGCGATCGACCAATCTCGTTTTTGATCAATCAAATAGAGAAGTTGTGGGACGTTCGTAAGGTTGAGGTGCTAAAAATCCGCAACGATGAACTGCCAAATCACAACTTACAACAACACGTAAGTGCATAAGGAAGGCAACAAATGGCAACGAAAACTGCAGATTTCATTTGGTTTAATGGTGAGATGGTTCCATGGGCAGAGGCGAACGTTCACGTTCTGACTCACGCAATGCACTATGGTACATCCGTGTTTGAAGGCGTGCGCTGTTACAACACACCAAAAGGCCCAATTGTCTTCCGTCACCGTGAGCATGCACAACGTCTAAAAGATTCTGCCAAGATTTACCGCTTTCCGATCCCTTTCTCTGTAGAAGAAATCATGGAAGCGACCCGCGAAACACTGCGCCAAAACAAACTCGACAGCGCTTACATTCGTCCATTGGGTTTTGTCGGTAATGTTGGCTTAGGCGTATGTCCACCAGTTGGCACTGAGATGGATCTAATCATTGCAGCATTTCCTTGGGGCTCTTACTTAGGCGAAGAAGCGCTAGAAAAAGGTGTCGATGCGATGATTTCAAGCTGGAACCGCGCTGCGCCAAACACCATCCCAACTGCAGCTAAAGCAGGCGGTAACTACCTATCTTCACTACTGGTTGGTGGTGAAGCGCGTCGTCACGGTTACGACGAAGGTATTGCGCTAAGCGTAGATGGTTACCTATCGGAAGGGGCTGGTGAAAACATCTTCGTTATCAAAGATGGCGTAATCACCACACCACCAGCAACTAGCGCGATTCTACCGGGCATCACTCGCGACTCGATCATGACAATTGCACGCGATAAAGGCTACGAAGTCCGTGAAGCGAACATTGCTCGTGAAGCCCTTTACCTTGCCGATGAAGTCTTCATGACAGGTACTGCGGCTGAGATTGTACCAGTGGCAACCATCGACAAGATTGAAGTGGGCACTGGTAAGCGCGGCCCTATCACTAAAGAACTACAAGCAGCCTACTTTGGCCTATTTGACGGCACCACGGAAGATAAGTGGGGCTGGTTAGACTATGTGTACCCAGAACAGAAGTAAGAAGGATTAGGAAATGCCAAAATATAGATCAGCTACCACCACACATGGTCGTAACATGGCGGGTGCACGAGCACTGTGGCGTGCAACGGGTGTGAAAGAAGAAGACTTCGGTAAACCAATCATCGCCGTTGTAAACTCGTTTACTCAATTTGTTCCGGGTCACGTACACCTGAAAGACATGGGCCAGCTTGTAGCACGCGAAATCGAAAAAGCTGGCGGTATTGCGAAAGAATTCAACACCATCGCGGTTGATGATGGTATCGCAATGGGTCACGGCGGCATGCTGTACTCACTGCCTTCACGCGAACTGATCGCAGACTCAGTAGAATACATGGTCAACGCGCACTGTGCCGATGCCATGGTATGTATCTCTAACTGTGACAAAATCACTCCAGGAATGTTGATGGCATCTATGCGTCTTAACATCCCTGTTATCTTTGTTTCTGGTGGTCCAATGGAAGCGGGTAAAACCAAGCTTTCTGATCAGATCATCAAACTAGACCTTGTAGATGCGATGATCCAAGGCGCGGATCCAAAAGTGCCTGATGAGCAAAGCGAGCAGATCGAACGCAGCGCATGTCCAACGTGTGGATCGTGTTCAGGCATGTTCACTGCAAACTCAATGAACTGTCTAACGGAAGCACTGGGTCTTTCTCAACCAGGTAACGGTTCTATGCTGGCAACGCACGCTGACCGTGAACAACTGTTCCTTAATGCAGGTCGTCGTATCGTTGAACTGACTCGTCGTTACTACGAGCAAGATGACGAATCAGCACTGCCGCGCAACATCGCTACGTTTGATGCGTTCGAAAACGCAATGGCACTGGACATCGCAATGGGCGGTTCAACCAACACCATTCTGCACCTACTTGCCGCGGCGCAAGAAGGTGAAGTGGATTTCGATATGGAAGATATCGATCGCCTATCACGTCAAGTACCACACCTATGTAAAGTGGCACCATCTACCCAGAAATATCACATGGAAGACGTACACCGCGCAGGTGGCGTCATGGCGATTCTTGGTGAGTTAGATCGTGCAGGTCTTCTACACAATGATGCGCGCACCGTGCTTGGCCTTTCGATGAAAGAGCAGCTGGCGAAATACGACATCATCCAAACTGAAGACGAAGAAGTACTTAAGTTCTACCGCGCAGGTCCTGCGGGTATTCGTACTACTCAAGCGTTCTCACAAGATTGCCGCTGGGATCGCCTTGATGACGACCGTGCGGAAGGTTGTATTCGTACTATCGATCATGCCTTTAGCCAAGAAGGTGGCCTAGCCGTTCTATCAGGCAACATCGCATTAGATGGTTGTATCGTTAAGACTGCTGGTGTGGATGAGAGCATTCATAAATTCACTGGCCCAGCCGTAGTTTTCGAAAGCCAAGAAGACGCCGTAGAAGGCATCTTAGGCGGCAAAGTAAAAGCAGGCGACGTGGTTGTTATCCGTTACGAAGGCCCTAAAGGTGGTCCGGGCATGCAAGAAATGCTTTACCCAACCACTTATCTAAAATCGATGGGCCTTGGCAAAGAGTGTGCACTTCTGACTGACGGCCGTTTCTCTGGCGGCACATCAGGTCTTTCTATCGGCCACGCCTCTCCTGAAGCAGCAAACGGCGGTGCAATTGGTCTGGTAAAAGAAGGTGATATGATCGCAATTGATATTCCAAACCGTTCAATTTCACTCCAAGTGTCTGAACAAGAACTTGCTGAGCGCCGTGCAAAACAAGACGAACTAGGCTGGAAACCAGTTGACCGCCAACGTGAAGTTTCATTTGCACTCAAAGCGTACGCGAGTATGGCAACCAGTGCTGACAAGGGTGCAGTACGAGACAAGTCGAAGCTAGAGGGCTAGCAATGATGGAAGCTCAACCCGAAAAACAAGTGAACCAAACTGGCGCAGATTATCTGCGCCAAATCCTTCGCGCACCTGTTTATGAAGTAGCAACAGTGACGCCACTGCAAGAAATGCCTCGTTTATCTGCACGTATCGGGAATAACGTGCAGATCAAGCGTGAAGATCGCCAACCCGTACACTCGTTCAAATTGCGCGGTGCATACAACATGGTGGCGAGTTTATCTGAAGCACAAAAAGCCGCTGGTGTCATTGCAGCATCGGCAGGTAACCACGCTCAAGGCATGGCGCTCTCTGGTACTAAGCTAGGCATCAAGACCACCATCGTGATGCCCAAAACCACACCAGACATCAAAGTCGATGCGGTACGTGGCTTCGGTGGCAATGTAGTGCTGCACGGCAGCAACTTTGATGAGGCAAAAGCGGAAGCGGAACGCCTTTCTGATCTGCATGGGTACACATTTGTCCCTCCTTTCGATCACCCACTGGTGATTGCAGGTCAAGGCACCATAGGCATGGAAATGCTGCAGCAAAATGGTCACCTTGATTACATCTTCGTCCCTGTCGGTGGTGGCGGTTTGGCTGCCGGTGTTGCGGTACTCGTGAAGCAGCTAATGCCAGAAATCAAAGTGATTGCGGTCGAGCCAGAAGATTCTTCATGCCTCAAAGCGGCATTGGATGCAGGTGAACCAGTAGTATTAGACCAGGTCAGCATGTTTGCCGATGGCGTTGCAGTAAAACGCATTGGTGAAGAGACGTTTCGTCTATGCCAAAAGTACATTGATGGCCATATTGCAGTCTCTAGCGATGAAATCTGCGCAGCAGTAAAAGACATCTTTGAAGACACCCGTGCGATTGCAGAGCCTTCTGGCGCGCTTGCTCTGGCGGGTTTGAAGAAGTTTGCTGAGCAAAACAAACTGCAAGGTAAGAATTTAGGTACTGTGCTGTCTGGTGCCAACACTAACTTCCATGGCTTACGTTATGTTTCTGAGCGTTGCGAGCTTGGTGAGAAACGTGAAGGTTTGCTTGCCGTCACCATTCCTGAGCGTCAAGGTGCCTTCTTTGAGTTCTGTAACCTCATTGGCGGCCGCGCCGTAACGGAGTTTAACTACCGCTACAACGATGACGCATTGGCAAATATCTTTGTCGGTGTGCGTTTGCAAGGCGGTCAGGAAGAGCTAGAACATATCATTCACGACTTACGTGATGGTGGCTACCCAGTGGTTGATTTGTCTGATGATGAAATGGCGAAGCTGCACGTGCGCTACATGGTTGGTGGTAAGCCGTCTAAGCCGCTTAAAGAGCGCCTCTACAGCTTTGAATTCCCAGAATATCCGGGAGCGCTACTCAAGTTCTTAAGCACACTCGGTACTCATTGGAATATCAGCTTGTTCAACTACCGTAACCACGGCGCTGACTACGGACGTGTTTTATGTGGTTTCGAGTTAGATGAAAGCGATTTAGCTCAGTTTTCTGCACATTTACGTGAACTTGGCTATCAATGCAAAGACGAGACAGACAACCCATCGTATAAGTTTTTCTTGTCATAAAACGCCACATTTCAAACATATCAATGAAAACACCTCGCTAATGCGAGGTGTTTTTATGACTGTAACCAATCTTTATGTAGCTGATTAGGCGACCCAAGATAGTCCACCATCCACTGGATCAATTTATGATTATCATCTTTGCGCCATACTAAGCAGCAGTGACTGAGCGGTTTATCATCCGGCATGACCTTCTCCACCAGCACACCATCATTGATTAAGGGTGTTGCAATATGACGTGGCATGTAACCCACGCCCACCCCATTTTTTAAACATTCAATCGCACTATACCAATTGGGCAATAATAATCGGCGCTGTTGCGGATAATGGCCAGTATGGCGTTTTGGCAGCACGTTCGAAGTATCATCAAGACAGATCGCCGGAAATTGACTCACAAACTCTTCAGTAAGCACTTGTTGTCGAACGCAAGGATGAGCGGGTGACATTACAAATGCCCAATCTAATACGCCCATATCTTTGACTTCAAAATCTCCCCCAACGGGAACCGCAGATGTCGCGCCAACGACAATGTCAGCTCGACCTTGTGCTATGGCTTCCCAAGAACCATTGAAGACCTCCATATTGATCTGCAATTCAGCAAATTCAAACTCGCGATAGAAATCTTCCACCAAAGGTTTGAGTTTTTCTAACTTCACCACGTTATCTAAGGTCAGCTTTAACGTGCTTTTCCATCCTTGAGCCGCTCGCCGCGTTTGTGCTTTCACCTCTTCCATTTGACGCAGCAAAGAGCGCGCCTCGGCCATAAAAAGTTCACCCGCTGGAGTTAGCTCGACTTTCCTTGGTAAACGTCGAAACAGCACCACATCTAAATCTTGCTCGACCTGCCTTACTCCATAGCTGATGGCTGAGGGGACTTTATGCAATACCTCAGCCGCAGCGGTGAAACTGCCTAAACGGGCAACCGTATCCAGCATTTCCAAAGACGCTTTAGAGAACATGATTTAACCTTTCAAAAAATTTGATTGATAACCAACAATTTTAGCGTTTTATTTTCTCAAAATCGAAAAATAGAATAATAAGGTAAATAAATCAGGGTTGGCGCCAACTGATGTTGATTAAAAAATGATTAAATAATTTGACTGGTTGAATCATGAAAATCTCAAAACTACAGCTCATTTATCTGGCAGCATTATCGATGCTTGGCTTCGTTGCTACCGATATGTATCTGCCAGCATTCAAAGCGATGGAAATCGACTTTGCAACAGGCCCTGAGCAAATTGCGCTCTCTTTAACGGTATTCCTCGTTGGTATGGCGATTGGCCAGCTAATGTGGGGATTGGCATCCGATAAATTTGGCCATCGTAATACACTCGCAGCCGGGTTGGTGCTATTTACTATCGCGTCATTCGGTTTGGCTTTCTGTGATCAAGTATGGCAACTACTCACACTGCGCTTTATCCAAGCTATCGGTGTGTGTGCACCAGCCGTGATCTGGCAGGCTATGGTCATTAAACGCTACTCAAGCAGTAGCCAACAAATTTTTGCGACAATCATGCCACTCGTCGCGCTATCACCAGCACTAGCACCTCAATTAGGGGTTGTGTTGGCAGATAACTTCGGCTGGCACAGTATCTTTATTACGCTAACACTGGTTGGTGTCTTTTTGGTCTTTGCGACCATGGCACAAAAAGACGAGAAAGCAGAAATCAAACAAACCAGTATGTCTGCCGACATCAAAGCGCTGCTGAGTTCTAAAAAATACCTTGGCAACGTGTTTATGTTTGCGACGGCTTCAGCTGCATTCTTTGCTTACCTAACTGGGATGCCAGAAATCATGGCGCAACTGGGCTACGAAGCAAAAGATATTGGTTTGAGCTTTATCCCACAAACCATCGCGTTTATGGCTGGTGGCTACTTAGGTAAAGTAGGCGTTCGAAAATTTGGTGATGAAAAGGTTCTGCGCCAACTGATTGGCCTATTTAGTGTCGCGGCATTAATGATTTTCATTGCTTCACAGTGGGATCTGTCATCGATTTGGCCTATTCTTGCGCCATTCTGTTTGATTGCCGTTGCTAACGGCGCGCTGTACCCAATCGTGGTAAACCGTGCACTGGCCAGCGCACAACAGAGCCCTGCAACAGCAGCAGGTCTGCAAAACAGCCTGCAAATCTGTGTAAGTAGCTTCTCAAGTGCATTGGTAGCCGCAATGGCAAGCCAAGCTCAGATGGTTACTGGCATCGCAATCATCATCTGTATGGGTGGGCTGTGGATGGGATACATTCTGTCGAATCGCGAATTATCCAAGCACTTTACGACTCCTGACAACGCCCGAGTCGTGAGTGAAGACGAACTTTAATCGTTCAGATAATAAAAAGAGCCGCGCAATGCGGCTCTTTCTGTTTATAAGCTTTTCAACCCCCATTTCTTGGCAGTCTGCTTAAAAAAGCCTTGAGTCTTTTTCAACTCTACCCAGTGATTGATGTAATTAATCCATACTTGATCGTCTTGCGGCAACAACATAGCAATTGGGGTTGGTTTACGCGGTGCGGTCACTGGCACTATCGCCAACTGTTTAAACTTATCCACCAACGTCGCTGCTTCCACATTGGACGTCACCGATACATCGGCCCTGCGAGCTAGTAGTTCTTGGAAGTCGCGCGCTGGCGCTTCAATAACAATATGCTGAGCAGACGGGAAGAACTCTTTCACCATTTTTTCTTGTACCGTACCTAACGTCGCCGCGACTTTTACTTCTGGTTTATTAAAATCCGCCCAATCAGAGAATTTGGCGAGATCTTTCTTTTGCACCACAGGTACAAAGGAAAGGTAGAAATATGGCTGGCTATATCCAGCTACTTTCGCGCGAGACATGTTCAGAGATGCGCTGCCAGTAATATCGTATTTGTTGGCGGTAATGCCATTAACTAGCGTCTTCCAATCCGTGGGCACATACTCCACTTTTACACCGAGATCTTTAGCAAGTTCTGTTGTTACATCGATATCGAAGCCACGATAACTGTTTGTCGCGGGGTCTTTCATCGTCATCGGATTCCAATCTCCCGTCGTTCCAACTCGGAGTACGCCATTGTCTAAAATGGATTGAAGACGGCTTTCAGCGTGAGCGACTTGAGTCGCAGCAAGCAAACACATTCCTAGCACTAGTAAAATCTTTCTCATTTTTATTCCCTTAAAAATAATGACCTTATACGGTTTAATAATTAACCTTTATTAGAGCTCTACTGATAACATAGCAGCAACAAAGGAAGTTTTTTAGTTAATTCAGGGAGTAAATGTGACGTTTCGAACTCTATGGCTGTTTTCACTGCTATTACTCACTGGTTGTTCAGATTATCAATGGGGCTGGTATGTACTTGACCCTTCGACGGATCAAGGGCTCACCAATCTAAAGTTTTTAATCGCTGGGTTTAATGACACCATTCAGGTATCACTCCTCAGTATGTTATTTGCGATGAGCTTGGGTCTGATCGTTGCGTTACCCGCTCTGTCGGACTCTGCCTCTCTGAAGTGGATAAACCGTATTTATGTCGAGGTGATCCGTTCAGTGCCAGTTTTAGTCTTACTACTTTGGGTGTATTACGGCATGCCTACGCTATTGGATGTCTCACTCAATCACTTTTGGGCGGGTGTTATTGCACTGACTATCGCTGAGAGTGCGTTTATGGCGGAAGTGTTTCGCGGTGGGATACAAGCTATCAGCCGTGGCCAGCATGAAGCAGCTGAGTCTTTGGGCTTAAGCTATTGGCAAAAGATGCGCTTGGTAATTCTTCCCCAAGCGTTTCGGCAAATTCTCCCACCACTGGGTAATCAATTTGTCTACATTCTCAAGATGAGTTCTTTAGTCAGCGTGATTGGTTTAAGCGATCTCACTCGCCGTGCTAATGAGCTGGTGGTGAATGAGTACTTACCCTTAGAGATTTATACCTTCCTCGTTTTGGAGTACTTGTTGCTCATCCTATTTGTATCTCAAGCCGTTCGTTGGCTCGAAAACCGTATTGCCATTCCTAGCTACTAGCGATGAAGCCTTAGCTAGAAACAACAAAGCCGCTCTTGTTGAGCGGCTTTGACAATATAGAGACAGAGTGTAGGTAATGCTTATTTCTGTTTTACAGGACGCTGCCAGCCAATAATTTTGCGCTCTTTGACGCGAGTAATTACTAACTCACCTTCTTCAACATCTTTTGTTAGTGTCGTGCCAGCACCGATGGTTGCGCCATCAGCGATAGTGACAGGCGCCACCAGCTGGCTATCAGAACCAACAAAAACATCATTACCGATGATGGTTTTAAACTTGTTCGCACCATCGTAGTTACAAGTGATAGTACCTGCACCGATGTTAGTACGTTGACCGATCTCTGCATCACCTAAGTAAGTTAGGTGGTTCGCTTTTGAACCTTCTCCGATGCGCGCATTTTTCACTTCAACGAAGTTACCCACATGGGAATCGTTACGCATTTCAGCACCAGGACGAAGGCGAGTAAATGGACCAACCGTACATTCTTCACCAACCGTTGCACCTTCAATCACACTGTAAGGGCGAACGATGGTGTTGTCGTCGATTTCACAATCTTTCAGTACACAACCCGCACCGATAACCACGTTATCACCCAGTGAAACTTTACCTTCGACGATAACATTCACGTCGATTTCACAGTCCATACCGCACTGTAACTCACCACGCAAATCAAAGCGTGCTGGATCGCGTAGCATGACACCTTGCTCTAGTAGCTTCTGAGCTTGCATTGACTGGAAAGCACGCTCTAGACGAGCAAGCTGTGCGCGGTCATTGACCCCTTCCACCTCAATGGCATTGACTGGGTGTACTGCCTCAACGGCACGACCTTCATCGTGTGCAGCTGCAATAACGTCAGTTAGGTAGTATTCGCCTTGTGCGTTGTTGTTGTTTAAGCCAGACAACCAACGCTTAAGATCCCCACCAGTCGCAACCATCACGCCAGTGTTGATCTCTTTAATTTGTTTTTGTTCTTCTGTTGCATCTTTTTGCTCAACGATCGCCACAACAGGACCATTCTTACGGATAATACGACCGTAGCCTGTCGGGTTATCTAGAATCACTGTTAGTAGTGCAATACCGCCTGTTGGCTGTGCATCTAATAGGTTTTCAATCGTTTCAGCTGAAATCAGTGGAACATCACCGTAAAGCACCAGTACTTTTTCATCGTCTTCAAACTTCGGAGACGCTTGATCAACCGCATGACCTGTCCCTAACTGCTCCGCTTGAAGCACCCAATTTACAGGCTCTTCTGCAAGAGTGGTTTGCATTTGATCACCACCGTGGCCAAAGACCAAGTGGATATTTTGTGCACCTAGACCTGTACATGTATCAATCACATGTTTTGCCATTGGCTTACCTGCCAAAGTGTGTAGCACCTTAGGCATGTTCGAATGCATACGGGTACCTTTACCCGCTGCAAGAATCACAGCACTGAATTTCATTGATAACCTATTGACGTTTTATGTTAATTGGCCGTTATTTTAAACAGCTCTTTTAAAATAGTTAATGGAGTAAGGTAAATTTCCAACTAAAATTAATCAAAAAGGCGACCAATTGGCCGCCTTTTTTCATGCAACGTTGCTAATTGAGCTTAGCGACGCTTTTTTGTCAGCTCGATAACTCGTAGCTGAGCAATGGCTTTAGCCAGTTCACTGGCCGCTTGTGCGAAGTCCATGTCACCATGCTGATTCTGGATTTGCTCCTCAGCGCGGCGTTTGGCTTCTTCTGCCTTCGCTGCGTCTAGCTCTTCACCACGGATAGCTGTATCAGCTAGTACAGTCGCTGTACCAGGCTGAATCTCTACCATACCACCAGAAACATAAATAATTTCTTCGTGGCCGTGCTGTTTCACAATACGCACCATACCAGGCTTGATAGCGGTCAGCAGCGGTGTGTGACCATGGAAAATACCAAGTTCACCTTCGCTACCGGTCACCTGAAACGTTTCAACACGACCAGAGAAGATTTTCTTCTCAGCGCTTACTACGTCTAGGTGAAAGGTTATTGCTGCCATATCGCCTCCTAGTTAGCCTTATAGCTTCTTCGCATTCTCAATAGCATCGTCGATGCTACCGCAGTACATAAATGCCTGCTCAGGAATGTCGTCGTATTCACCAGCTAGTAGACCTTTAAAGCCACGTAGAGTCTCTTTTAGAGGTACGTAAATACCAGGGTCACCTGTAAATACTTCTGCTACGTGGTAAGGCTGAGTTAGGAAACGCTCAATCTTACGTGCACGAGATACAACTTGCTTATCTTCTTCAGATAGCTCGTCCATACCTAGGATAGCAATGATATCTTTCAGCTCTTTGTAGCGCTGAAGAGTCTGCTGAACACCACGAGCAACTTCGTAGTGATCTTGACCAACGACTAGTGGATCAAGCATACGAGATGTTGAATCTAGCGGGTCGATCGCAGGGTATAGACCCATTGCAGCGATGTTACGGTTAAGTACAACCGTTGCATCCAAGTGCGCGAACGTTGTTGCTGGAGACGGGTCAGTCAAGTCATCCGCTGGTACGTATACCGCCTGTACAGACGTGATAGAACCTGATTTCGTTGACGTGATACGCTCCTGAAGTACACCCATCTCTTCTGCAAGAGTTGGCTGGTAACCTACCGCAGAAGGCATACGACCTAGTAGTGCTGATACCTCTGTACCTGCAAGTGTGTAACGGTAGATGTTATCAATGAACAGTAGTACGTCACGACCTTCGTCACGGAAACGCTCTGCCATTGTTAGACCAGTCAGTGCAACACGTAGACGGTTACCTGGTGGCTCGTTCATCTGACCGTAAACCATCGCTACTTTTGATTCTTCAGGCTTCTCAACGTTTACAACGCCCGCTTCCTGCATCTCGTAGTAGAAATCGTTACCTTCACGAGTACGCTCACCAACACCAGCAAATACTGATAGACCTGAGTGCTGTAGTGCGATGTTGTTGATAAGTTCCATCATGTTAACGGTCTTACCTACACCAGCACCACCGAATAGACCGATTTTACCACCCTTAGCGAATGGACAAATTAGGTCGATTACTTTAACGCCCGTTTCTAGAAGTGCAATTTCGTTTGATTGCTCTTCGTAGCTTGGTGCACTACGGTGGATAGAGTAAACCTCTTCCGCACCCACTTCACCACGCTCGTCAATCGCGTCACCTAGGACGTTCATGATACGACCTAGAGTTTTAGTACCTACTGGTACTGAAATTGGAGCGCCAGTGTTAACCACTTCTACTCCACGACGTAAACCATCAGAGCTACCCATTACGATACAACGAACTACGCCACCGCCTAGCTGTTGTTGAACTTCAAGAACTAGACGCTCTTTTGAGTCCGTTACGTTTAGAGCGTCATATACACTAGGTACATTGCTCTGTGGGAACTCTACGTCGACTACCGCACCGATGATCTGTACGATCTTACCTGTAGCCATCGTTAATCCTCTAAACTATTTCGTTTTACCTAAGCTTAAACCGCAGCTGCACCACCAACGATTTCTGATAGTTCTTGTGTAATCGCAGCCTGACGGGCTTTGTTGTACACAAGTTCCAAATCGTCAATCAAACTGGTTGCGTTATCCGTTGCAGCCTTCATCGCAATCATTCGAGCCGCTTGCTCACAAGCAAGGTTCTCAACCACACCTTGGTATACCTGAGACTCTACGTAACGCACTAATAGCGTATCCAGTAGAGGTTTTGGTTCAGGCTCATAGATGTAGTCCCATGAATGCTCACGCTGCATCTCTTCGCTGTCCGATTTAGGCAAAGGTAGCAATTGATCGATCGTTGGTTGCTGAACCATAGTATTTACAAACTTGTTGAATACTACATATAGACGGTCCAGTTCACCTTCATCGTATTTCTTCAGCATTACGCCAACAGAGCCGATTAGGTCTTGTAGGCTTGGATTATCTCCAAGACCAGAAACCTGTGCCGCAACTTTTGCGCCACCATGTTTAAAGAAAGCTGTTGCTTTTGAGCCAACAACGGCTAGCTCAATCTCAGCACCTTTCTCTCTCCATGCTTGCATGTCTGTAACGGCTTTTTTGAACACGTTAATGTTCAAACCACCACACAGACCACGGTCTGTCGAAACGATGATGTAACCAACACGTTTAGCTTCACGCTCTTCTAGGTACGGATGACGGTACTCTAGGTTTGCGTTAGCCACATGACCGATCACTTTACGCATTGTTTCAGCGTATGGACGAGAAGCTTCCATTGCATCTTGAGAACGACGCATTTTTGAAGCTGCTACCATTTCCATCGCTTTCGTAATTTTCTGAGTGCTTTTAACACTACCGATTTTATTACGTATCTCTTTTGCGCCGGCCATCGTTACTCTCCGTTAGTTGGTGGCAGAAACTGCCACCGACCTAATTACCAAGTTTGGGTTGCTTTGAAGTCGTCAGTCAGTTTCTTCAACTGAGCTTCGATTTCATCGTTGTAAGCGCCAGACTTGTCGATCTCAGCTGCTAGTTCAGCGTATTGACCGCGAGCGTACGATAGTAGAGCCGCCTCGAAATCTAGAACTTTGTTAAGTTCTACATCATCAAGGTAACCGCGCTCTGCCGCGAAGATAGTTAGAGCTTGGTCAAATACAGACATTGGAGCGTACTGCTTCTGCTTCATTAGTTCTGTAACTTTTTGACCATGGTCTAGCTGTTTCTTCGTTGCGTCATCAAGGTCAGAAGAGAACTGAGCAAATGCCGCTAGTTCACGGTATGCAGCTAGTGCTGTACGGATACCACCTGATAGTTTCTTGATGATTTTCGTCTGAGCTGAACCACCTACACGAGATACTGAGATACCAGGGTCAACAGCAGGACGAACACCAGCGTTGAATAGCTCAGTTTGTAGGAAGATCTGACCATCGGTAATCGAGATTACGTTAGTCGGTACGAATGCTGAAACGTCACCTGCTTGAGTTTCGATGATAGGAAGAGCAGTCAAAGAACCAGTCTTACCTTTCACTTCACCGTTAGTGAAACGCTCTACGTACTCTTCGTTTACACGAGCTGCACGCTCTAGTAGACGCGAGTGTAAGTAGAATACGTCACCTGGGAATGCCTCACGGCCTGGTGGACGTTTAAGTAGTAGAGAGATCTGACGGTAAGCTACCGCTTGCTTAGATAGATCATCGTAAACAATCAGTGCGTCTTCACCGCGATCGCGGAAGTATTCACCCATCGCACAACCTGCGTAAGGCGCTAGGTATTGAAGCGCTGCAGATTCAGAAGCTGATGCAACTACAACGATAGTATTTTGTAGTGCGCCGTGCTCTTCTAGTTTGCGAACAACGTTAGCGATAGTCGATGCTTTCTGACCGATTGCTACGTAGATAGAGAAAATACCAGAGTCTTTCTGGTTGATGATCGCGTCGATCGCCAGTGCTGTTTTACCAATCTGACGGTCACCGATGATAAGCTCACGCTGACCACGACCGATTGGGATCATTGAGTCAACTGACTTATAACCAGTTTGCACAGGTTGGTCTACCGATTTACGGTCGATTACACCTGGTGCGATCACTTCTACAGGCGAAGTCATTTTCGCTTCGATTGGACCTTTACCATCGATAGGCTCACCCAGCGTGTTTACTACGCGGCCTAGTAGTTCTGGACCAACTGGCACTTCAAGAATGCGGCCAGTACCTGTAACTTTCATGCCTTCCTTAAGGTCAGCATATGGGCCCATTACAACCGCACCAACCGAGTCACGCTCAAGGTTAAGTGCCAGTGCATAACGGCCACCCGGTAATTCAATCATTTCACCTTGCATCACGTCCGCTAGGCCGTGGATGCGGATGATACCATCGCTTACCGATACGATAGTACCCTCGTTGCGAGCTTCACTAACAACTTCGAAAGATTCGATACGTTGTTTGATCAGATCGCTAATTTCCGTGGAATTAAGTTGCATGCTCCAATCCCCATTAAGACTGCAATGCATCGCTCAGGCGGTTCAAACGACCACGCGCTGAGTCATCGATGACTAGGTCTCCGGCTCGAATAATAACCCCACCAAGTAGGGTCTCATCTACACTGCAATTCAGCTTCACTTTGCGTTCAAGACGCTTTTCAAGTTTGCTGCCAATGTTTGCAAGTTGTTCATCAGAAAGCTCTGTTGCTGAAATTACTTCAACATCAATTTCTTTCTCATGTTCTTTTTTCAGAGTAAAAAACTCTTTACAAACATCAGGAAGGGCCGCTAAACGACCATTCTCAGCCATTACCTTCAAAAGGTTTTGACCGTGCGCATCAACTTGTTCGCCGCAAACTGCAACAAAAATTTCTGCCATTTTATCAGCAGAAACCGAACCCGTTAGTAGTTCGTTCATTTGTTCGTTTTTGGCCACTTCAGCAGCAAAAGATAACATTTGGCCCCATTGGTCCAACTGGTCTTTCTCTAAAGCAAAGTCGAAGGCTGCTTTAGCATAGGGGCGTGCGATAGTAGTCAAATCAGACATATGCGCCCCCAGACTTAAAGTTTTGCAGTAATGTTGTCGAGAATATCTTTTTGCGCATCTTTATCGATAGAACGCTCAAGGATTTTCTCAGCACCAGCTACAGCCAGAGTAGCAACTTGTTTGCGCAGCTCATCGCGTGCACGATTGCGTTCAGCTTCAAGTTCTGCTTCTGCTTGCGCTAGGATTTTCTGGCGTTCTGCCTGAGCTTCCTCGCGAGCTTCATCAAGAATTTGAGACTTACGTTTGTTCGCTTGTTCGATGATCTCAGTTGCTGTGCGCTTCGCTTCTTTCAATTGATCAGAAGCGTTGGCTTGTGCTAGATCCAAGTCTTTCGCAGCACGTTCTGCTGCTTGAAGACCATCAGCAATTTTCTTCTGACGCTCTTCGATCGCTTGCATCAATGGTGGCCATACATACTTCATGCAGAACCACACAAATAGTGCGAACGAGATTGCTTGACCTAGCAGAGTTGCGTTTATGTTCACAACAGCTACCCCTCTATTTGGACTTAGTGTTAATCAGTGACAAGCGATAATCGCCCGTCCCGAGTTAAAGGTGATTAACCTAGTTGACCAACGAATGGGTTTGCGAAAGTGAATAGTAGCGCGATTACGATACCGATCATTGGAACCGCATCAAGTAGACCCGCGATGATGAACATCTTAACTTGTAGCATAGGAGCCATTTCTGGTTGACGTGCAGCACCTTCTAGGAATTTACCACCTAGCAGTGCGAAACCAATCGCTGTACCAAGAGAAGCAAGACCGACGATAATACCTACGGCGATTGCAGAAAAGCTCAGTAAAGTTTCCATTACTATCTCCAATTTATAGTTGTTGGCTTAGTGCCCAAATAAAAAGCTTTAAAAAAATTAATGATCAGGATCTTCGTGTGCCATTGACAGGTAAACAATTGTCAACATCATGAATACGAAGGCTTGAATCGTAATAACCAAGATATGGAAGATTGCCCACGGTAGTGAACCCATCCATTGTAAGTACCATGGTAGCATTGCCGCACAAAGAATGAATACAACCTCACCCGCGAACATGTTACCGAATAGACGCATACCAAGTGATAGAGGTTTCGCTAATAGCGATACCACTTCAATTAGTAGGTTAAACGGAATCATCAGTGGGTGATTGAATGGATGTAGTGCAAGTTCTTTTGCGAATCCACCTAGACCTTTTACTTTGATGCTGTAGTAAATCATCAATGCAAAAACGCCTAGAGCCATAGCCATGGTGATATTCACATCAGCAGACGGTACAACCTTAAGGTAAGGAATACCTAGCCAATGCTCTGCTGGGTATGGTAAGAAGTCGATAGGAACTAAGTCCATCACGTTCATCAAAAATACCCAACAAAAGATAGTCAGTGCTAAAGGCGCGATCAGTGGGTTGCGTCCATGGAACGTGTCTTTGACGTTATCGGCGACAAATTCAACGATCATTTCTACAGCACACTGAAGCTTACCCGGTACACCCGCTGTTGTTCTCTTTGCTACTTTGTAAAAAATTCCGAGGAAGATTAAACCAGTAAACCAAGAAAAAAACAGGCTATCGATATGTACGTTCCAGAAACTTGTCTCCGACCCTACTAAACCCAACTTGTATAGCGATAGGTTAGAAAGGTGGTGGGCAATGTAACCGGACGATGTTAGCGCTTCACCTGGCGCAGCCATAACTCATCCTATTTTTTGTTGTTAATGAATAGCACTGGTGCACAGATATTAATACCTAGTACCAGCAAATAGGTTAGTTTGAGGGGAACAAGTTCCACCTGCATATACATGTAGGCAACATAGAACAGTGCAACCGTGATGAGAATTTTCAGTACTTCACCCGTATAGAAGGAAGCAGCGATGCGCTTGGCAGCGCGAGCTCCACTAAACATGAAAGCACACAGCGCGAATACTGCATTGGCAACAACAAAAATGCCTCCGCCAATCAGCGCTGAAAATCCCCAGTCAGGATTTATGGCTACCGCCATTCCTGCTGCCACAAAAATAACCGCGCCAGACTGGATCATTAACAATTGCCTTGCGAGCTCTCGTCCTGGTCTAGCTAACGCAGCTACCATGTATTCGTACCTCTAGTAATATCCACTTCGCACTTAACTCTCTGTGCTGGGAAATTGGCGAAAATTATACGTTCAGTTCAACGTAAAGCAATTCGATTGCATCAAAAACTTACAGTTTTGTTTACAAAACGACAACTTTCGCACAAAATTCGATTAATTAGATTAATTGACCTAAATCAATTATCTCATCTAGGCCTCAAGCTTGGCAATTAGTTGATCCAATTTGTGAGGCTCATCAAGACTTATCGTCAATTTCGCTTTTCCGTTTGCAGAACGGGTAAGAGAAACTTTTGCATCAAGCAGCTGACTCAATTTATGCGACATTTGCTCGGCTTCGGTATCCTCTTGTTGCCCTTTTTGCTCATTTTGTGGGGCTAAGCACTTTTTTACTAACTGTTCAGTTTGGCGAACAGTCATTTGCTTCTTAGCCACTTGTTGAGCTACTTCGACTTGCTGTTCGCCTTCTAACGCTAACAGAGCTCGAGCATGACCCATTTCCAATTTTTTATCTGCAACCAGACCTTTTACATCAACTTCCAACTGATTCAGACGTAATAGGTTACTCACCGTCGTTCTTGATTTACCAATCACATCGGCCACTTGCTGATGTGTCAGCGTGAATTCATCTTGTAGACGCTCAAGCGCTTGGGCTTCCTCAATCACATTCAAGTCTTCACGTTGAATGTTTTCAATCAACGCCATGGCGATGGCGGCACGATCTTCAACTTTTTTCACCAAACACGGCACGCGTTTTAAACCCGCCTGCCTTGCAGCACGCCAGCGGCGCTCACCTGCGATGATCTCAAACTGACCATTTTCGACCTGGCGAACCACGATTGGTTGAATAATGCCTTGTGATTGAATCGAAGCCGCTAGTTCTTCTAGCGCTTCAGGCGCCATATCTTTACGCGGTTGGTATACGCCCGGCTGCAATTGACCAATCGCTAAATCGGTTAACTCACCGTCTGCCGATAATTCTTGGCTATGCGATGCAATATGCTGTTTTTCACGAGCAAACGAACTGGTCGACAATAACGCATCCAGTCCTTTTCCGAGACCACGCTTAGACATGGGATTGAATTCCTTAGGTTAGAGTTAAACTGGGATTTCTTCGCGGCGGAGCATTTCGCCCGCTAGAGCAAGATACGCTTTGGCACCTGCGGAGTACTTATCGTAGTACATTGCTGGCTTACCGTGACTTGGCGCTTCAGCCAAACGAACATTACGCGGAATGACAGTACGGTAAACTTTATTCCCAAAGTGTTTTTTAAGTTGATCGGATACTTCATTCGATAAGCGGTTGCGTGGGTCGTACATGGTACGCAATAAACCTTCGATTTTTAGGTTTTCATTCACAACAGCCGCTAACTTGCTGATTGTATCCATAAGAGCAGTTAAACCTTCTAACGCAAAGTATTCACATTGCATCGGCACCAGCACAGAGTCAGCTGCCGCCATCGCATTGATTGTAAGAAGGTTTAGAGAAGGAGGACAATCAATAAAGATGAAATCATAGTTATCGCGAACTGACGACAATGCATTTTTTAGACGCACTTCACGAGCGAAAACTTCCATCAATTTGATTTCTGCCGCGGTTACGTCTCCGTTCGCCGCGATCAAATCATACTTCCCTGTTGTTTGGGTACAAACGACTTGATCGAACGGTGTATCTTCGACCAAAAGATCGTATGCGGTGGCGTCGACCATATACTTATCCACGCCACTAGCCATCGTAGCATTGCCTTGCGGGTCGAGATCGATCACCAAAACCTTGCGCTTTGTTGCCGCCATCGAAGCCGCTAAGTTAATGCACGTTGTTGTTTTGCCGACCCCACCTTTCTGGTTGGCGATTGCTACAATTTTACCCACGATTACCTCGCTAATTTTCCTTGCGCGATAAGATTACTAGATGACGATCACCTTCCAACTCAGGAACAGCCAAAGATATGATCTCTGTCACACTGCACCATTCAGGAAGCTGATCCATTTCATCTTTAGGGTGCTGTCCTTTCAGCGCTAGAAACACCCCGTGCTCTTGTTTCGGCAAATGGTGGCACCATTCCACCATGTCTGTCATTGAAGCAAAAGCTCGACTCAAAACGCCATCAAATTTTTCTTCAGGTTGGAATTCTTCGACGCGACTTTGAATTGGTGTCACGTTTTTCAGCCCTAATGTGTGCACGACTTGCTTGATAAAACGAATGCGTTTGCCAAGACTGTCGAGCAAAAAGAAGGTTTTCTCAGGGTTCATTATTGCCAAAGGGATGCCCGGTAACCCCGGACCAGTACCAACATCAATGAAGCGCTCACCGGGCAGGTGTGCGCTTACAACGATACTATCAAGAATATGTTTCACTAACATATCAAGCGGATCACGTACCGATGTTAAATTGTACGCTTTGTTCCATTTGTCGAGCAGTTCGACATAACCAACTAACTGCTCTCGTTGCTGTTCTGACACTTCCAAATCGGTTTTCGCGATCAGTGAATCCAGCTTTGTTCGCAATGCGCTCATTATTCTTCCTCACCTTTCTTCAGCAAACCATGCTTTTTCAAGTGAACAAGTAGAATAGAAATTGCAGCAGGCGTAATACCAGAAATGCGTGATGCAATACCGATGCTCTCTGGTTTGGCCTCGCTCAGTTTAGCAACGACTTCGTTTGATAAACCTTTTACATCGCGGTAATCCAAATCAGCAGGTAACTTGGTATTTTCGTGACGCAGTGATTTTTCGATCTCTTCCTGCTGACGCTTGATGTAACCATCGTATTTCACTTGAATTTCAACTTGCTCAGCCGCTTGTTGATCTTCAAGTGCAGGAGCAAACGCTTCAAGTTGCGTCAGTTGCGAATAAGTGATCTCTGGACGACGCAGAAGATCCTCACCACTCGCTTCACGGGCCATTGGGGTTTTCAGCAGCTTGTTCAGCTCATCAACACCCTCTGACTTCGGATTCATCCACGTTGCTTTCAAACGCTGACGCTCCGTTTCCATATTGTTGATTTTCTCGTTAAAGCGAGCCCAACGAACATCATCAATCAAGCCTAGCTCGCGCGCTTTTTCCGTTAAACGTAAATCGGCGTTATCTTCACGAAGTAGCAGGCGGTATTCCGCACGAGAAGTGAACATTCGGTACGGCTCTTTGGTACCCATGGTCGATAAGTCATCAATCAACACGCCCATGTAAGCTTGGTCACGACGTGGGCTCCAGCCTTCTTTGTCTTGGCTAAACAAGCTTGCGTTTAGACCGGCCATCAAGCCTTGCGCTGCGGCTTCTTCGTAGCCAGTCGTACCATTAATCTGGCCAGCAAAGAACAAACCATGGATGAACTTCGTCTCGTACGTTTGCTTCAAATCACGTGGATCGAAGAAATCGTATTCAATCGCATAACCTGGGCGAACGATGTGTGCATTTTCAAACCCTTTCATTGAGCGCACGATTTGTACTTGCACATCAAATGGCAAGCTGGTCGAGATACCATTAGGGTATAACTCGTGCGTGGTTAGGCCTTCTGGCTCAATGAAGATTTGGTGGCTGTTTTTGTCAGCGAAACGCATCACTTTGTCTTCAATAGACGGACAGTAACGCGGACCAATACCTTCAATCACACCTGCGTACATTGGACTGCGATCCAAGTTACTACGGATCACATCGTGAGTTTGTTCATTGGTGTGGGTGATGAAACATGGAATCTGACGCGGATGCTGTTCACGTTTGCCCATGAACGAGAATACAGGCGTTGGGTTATCACCGTGCTGAGCTTCTAGCACTGAAAAATCAACAGTACGAGCATCAATGCGCGGTGGAGTACCTGTTTTTAAACGATCCACACGGAACGGCAGTTCACGCAGTCGATCCGCTAATGCGATCGATGGTGGATCCCCGGCACGACCACCAGACGAGCTTTCCATACCTATGTGGATCTTACCACCAAGGAAGGTACCCACGGTTAGCACAACGGCTTTCGCATGGAAGCGAAGTCCCATTTGAGTTACCACACCAACTGCGCGATCTTGTTCAACAATCAGATCATCAACTGATTGCTGGAACAACGTTAAGTTAGGCGCATTTTCTAATGCATTACGAACGTACGCTTTGTACAGAGCGCGATCGGCTTGAGCTCGAGTTGCTCGTACTGCAGGACCTTTGGAGGCATTTAGTGTACGAAACTGAATACCTGCATGGTCGATGGCTTCAGCCATCAAACCGCCCATAGCATCTACTTCTTTTACTAAGTGACCTTTACCAATACCACCGATCGCCGGATTACAAGACATCTGGCCTAATGTATCGATGTTATGGGTAAGGAGAAGCGTTTTTTGTCCTGTGCGTGCAGATGCGAGCGCGGCTTCCGTTCCTGCGTGTCCGCCACCGACAACAATGACGTCAAAGTTTTCGTGATAAAGCATGAACTGACCTCAGGTATTCAAAGGGATTTAATGGACAGATAAAGGAGCCGTATTTTACCTGCTTTATGCCAGAGAGAAAAACGTTTTCTCGTTTTATCCGTTTTAAGCTTCAAGATAAATATATATAAGATCTATATATATGATCTTTTATTAGATCTACTATTAGGATCGACCGTTTCTGTGGATAACCTAAAAATGATCAACAAGATCATGGATCTTCTTTGGATCATATCTTGTGATCATGATTGGATCAGATCGAGGATTACCTGGGATCAAAAGTGGTAGTTATGCACAGGAGGTAAAATTGATCAAAGTTGTTATTGGGATAACTAAAGGAAAATCACTGGATCTTATTATAGTTATCCACAGTCTGTTTGGTTAGTTTTTGAGCGGTTAAACAAAATAATTTGGTGGGAGTTATTCACATGGGAGAAAACAGAGCCGAATTTCGACTCTGTTGAAGGGAAAGTCGTGAGTTTAAAAACGTTCGATATTCTCTTTTAACCACATCTCTGCGGCGTCTTCTGGCACATCATGGCTCAGTACATCGATTTTAAAGCAATCTGCGAGAGGGGTTGCACCAATATCCTCTAATAAATCATAAGCGTGTTGACCAGCGGCACAGAACGTATCGTAGCTAGAGTCACCAATCGCAATCACCGCAAATTTTACATCAGTCATTTTTGGCGGTGTATTTTGTAATGCTGCGATAAAAGGTTGGATATTATCAGGATACTCACCAGCTCCATGTGTAGAGGTGATCACCAACCACGTACCTTGATTTTCGATATCACTGAGGGAAGGCTGGTTGTGGATCGTTGTTTCAAATCCATTCTCGTTGAGTAGATCACTCAGGTGATCCCCTACGTATTCTGCGCCACCTAACGTGCTGCCTGTAATAATGTGGATCATACTTCTTCCTTATTGAATGCGACGGCTAAAGCTCATGGATGGCTTGCCGTACAAAAAGAAACGCGGTGTGAGTTAAGCTCAGCACCGCGCGTTCGATTATTTACTTCCCTATACAGAAAGTGAAGTTTCCCATAATAGCTGGCCTCGCGCGACGTCTTGGGGACCGATTGGGGACCAAATTGCAATTAATGGTCAAATACTTACTTCCCAAGATGACTTCCATCATAGATCAGGATGGGAAAAGTGGGAATGGTGGGAAACAGGATCAGCTTTCACCTTCTTTCTCCTCAGCAACGATAAACAAGAGTGGTTTTCCACTCTCTAGCAGGTAAGGTGCGGTGATCGTCTGTTTACCAAAGTGAATGTTGCCTTTTGCTATATAGATGAAGATCCAATCGGGCAACTTACTATTAATAGCAGCATAAAGTGCATCAGAAGGGATGTCACTATTCTTGCCTGGCGAAACTCTAAACCTCTGGTAGTAGATATGATGGTTGGATTCACGAGAAGTACAGCGACGCGGAGGTGCAGACAGCCTATTCTCCTCGAAGAGTTATACCTGTTTCAGGAAATTAACAATTTCTCACCTAACACAACTTCGGCTCGTTCATCAAAAGGTAATTTTATTTACTCAAGTGATTGAATAATCTTCCACATATTGAACAAAGTCTAATTAATTGTGCATAACACAGGGTAAAATCTCGACTTTACTGGCTTTACTCTTTGGATGGTTGGTCGAACGTAAGCTTAAAAAAGCTATGTGGTGTAATACACATGTTAGCTTCAAGCTTATTAGGTTTTTCCATTCGTAGTCGTGTGACTCAAATCTGAATTAACTAATCACTCCGGTGAAAATGAACACTACACAATTACATTCTGCGTTTGCTAGAGAAAATCAAGCACATCACAAAACGTGGCTCTCGCAGTTTCAGAAAAGTCGAACTGGGATACGCCTTGGTTCACCGCTTTATCGATACCACCTTTCACTCAATGAGTACCTTGCCCTTAGAGATGTGCTTGCGAAGAGTTATGGGGTAGGTAATAGAACGATATTTTCTTCTGAGTGGTGCGCTTCTTTCGTACTTTATTGCTCTGAGTGGTTTCGCCGAGAATACAACTTGGAGTGGAGTTGGAACAGCATCCACGATACGTTGGGGTTTGAGCTTTCACCACAACAGCGCTCAGATGTCGTTCAAAGAGGGTTGAAGCATTGGGGGCGTTCTGTTTCCCGCTACGAGAACTCTCAAGGGAACAACTATCTCGGATCCGTTTTCAGAGAAGGTGGATTACCAACCAAGCTACTCTCTGACGATCACAACGGCTATCAAGATGCTTTTTCAAAGATATTCGGTCGATACAGTGAGGCCAAGGAGCTAGGGCAGTATTCTGTTCGGCAGCTTATCCAATCCCGTATCCAACGTTTACCAGAGGCACTGCAAGGTGATGACTCTGTCGAACTATTCGCTGATATGCTCGATAAGCTCGATAGCCTAGTTTACCAGTTTGGGTTAGATCGGCAGTCAGTACCCGCAAACTATCTCGATATACATTGTCCGAACTGGCGTACTCAGTTCCCGCTGCCACTGGAAGATGACATAGGTACGCGCTTTCTGAACAACTTATTGGTGATTGCATCTAACGAAGTTAAAAAGAAAGCGAAGAAGGAAGTCAAACTTAGCTGCACGCACTATTTTTCATGGGACAACCAATCAATTCGCACCGAAGTCACTTTGCCACATAAGCAACTGTTCATGTTTACTCGAGAACAGTTAAGTGTTAGCAGAATTGATTTGGTGTTGTTTGAAGGTCAAAAGCTGCTTGCCAACCTTGGCACTGGTTATGCGCAGTTTGACGGGGAGCAGTGTCATGTTGTGATCCGAAAAACGCGTGCTGAAGTGAAAAGGGTTGACGCCAAACAAAGGCTTTCTCTTGTGGCCATGCAATCGGGTGAAAAGCTTGCTCAGGTATCAATAGGTGACAGCGAGCTGGATTGGGGCGAAGTGCCAGTTATCTTGAGTGAGGAAGATGGTGAATGGCGAGTGTTAGGGCAAGCCTCACTCTCAACCCGCAAAAAACATGTTTACATATTGATCCCGGAAGAAGCGAAGACGGAAACGCTATCGGGTGAGCTTACTGACACTCCATACCGTTTTTGTCGCTTAAAAGTTTGCCAAGTAACAGGAACATGTTTAATCACTCTACCCGGTGATGATACGTATCGTATCGCGACGGGGTGCGATGATCCGAAACATGTTGGCGTTATGCTTGAAAGCGATGTAATGACGTGGCAAACCAAGCCGACTATGATTTTTCGTGGTTTAAGAGCCATCAACCATGCGGCTACCAGAGTAACTGGTGAAAGCTTGGATGTTTGTCTTGATGGAAAATCGGTCTCGCACTTAACTCGAGATAATTTTCTTGGTAAACAGCGTTTAACCATCAAAAAGCACAGTGGTGAAGTGCTATTGCGAAAACAAGTTGGTGTGCTGCCCGCAGATTTTGATATTGGCTTTAAAAGTGGTGATACACCCAATACTGGCGTGATTATCATCACTACTGCCGCACCCAAGGTCTGTGCAATTAAAACTCCTGGGGTGATTCTTGAGAACATAGAGAAATCTGAAAAACAGGTTGCTTTGCACCTTCTAGCTAAAGGGACGCCGCCTTCTTCTGTCCAAGTTGACATCACGTTGAATATGCTGGGTGAGGCGATAACCTTTATCCTGCCTTTTCCTTCAAAAGGTGCTGTCGCCTTTAATGCACATGGTAAACCTTTAGCACAAAGATTAACAGTGGATGACTTACTTGGCAGTCGACTACATCTGTTCTCTATGTCAGGTCAGGTGGCTCGCTATCAAATAGAAGCATCAAGCAATATTAAGGGGATAAAGCAAACCTCCGCTCCTTATTACCGCTGGCAATATGTGGTGAGCGATAAGCCTGTAGAAGTGAGCCTTTACGCGCTGAAAACCAGTCTACTGGAGTTGTTGTCGCTGAATAATCACTTGGATAGCATCGTTGATCTCGTCATTTCGGGCCCAGGAAAGACACTTCGTTTTTCCATCAGCCATTACTCATCAGTCATGGATTATGATCGGGAGAGAAATGTGGTTTATGCGCGTTCAAACCGACTCGCTGACACGCAGGCTCTTCGCCCTGCGTTGATGCACCTTACGGCACCAGAGCAAGCGCCAATCTATCTTGAAAGTCTTACTACTGAAGGTGTTTCAACAGGGGAGTTTGCCTTGCCTAATTACGTGACAGAAGGTGGTCCTTGGCTTGTAGTTCCTGCTTCGGACTCTGATGTTTTATTTCGGGCTAAATTTATCCCATGCATGGGTGAGCAAACAAATGACTGTGACGTAAAAACGTTACAAAAGGCATCTCGTATTTTTCACCCTTCATCTAATCCCAATGTGATTGCAGATGTGTTTCATCAAATGAAAACAGATTGGGGACACAGCGGTTGGCAGTACCTGCGCGATACATATAAGAACTACGGGCATCTTCCACTTTCAACGTTTGAAGTGTTCAAGTATTTGGTGAGAGATACCAAAGCATTGGCTGTGGCACTGTTTCAGTTTGAATTGAACCCAGAGCTGATTTCGCGACTGGAAAGTGAGTTGCCAGTGTTTTGGCAGTTTGTACCCCTGGTGGATTGGCGGCATGCGATTCAGCTTCAAATCTCGATGCTGGAAGGTATGTGTTTACCAGCCGAAATCGTTGATGAGTTGATGGCTAAACAAATAACGAAGTTGGTTGACGCCATTCCTGCTTTGTCAGACGAAGTGGCTATTTTCTTAGAAACAGGCAAATTACCCCAACTTTGTCCGAGCGCTTTGATGGAGATTCTTGTTCATAACGAGTGGTATCAAGATCTTTTGCGCCAGAACGCAGAAAATAACAGTTGGCCAACCGAGTTTGGCGCTGATTTGAAACGTTGGTGCACACAGTCTGGCTTAATGCCGTTTGAAATTAAAACCAATGCCTGGTTCCATGATGGAGTTGTTTACCTGCCGGTTTTCGCTGCTGCTGTGGTAACAGAGCTTGTGCCTACCGAAGTATCTTCAACCTTCCGTGATTACGACTTGTTCCATTTAAGAAAACTACGTGACTTCGATTGTGCGTGGTTTGAACCCGTATTCCGCTGTTTTGTCTCCTATTTTTTGCTAAACCAAACAGGTAATTAGAATGACCCGTTATTTTTCTTCTCTCGTTGAGCAAGCTATTAGTCGTACTAAAGAATCGACATTGAGTATCTTGGGCGTAACTAATCCTAATCTTCGCAATCACCTTAGCGAAATCATGTCTTCTGATTGTGGCCAAGAGAGTGCATTTTTGGCACCACCGGTATTCGAGCATACCTTCGGCTGGGAGTTTGCAGACCCGAAGATGAGCGATCTGGCGGGGAATCTTCTGTCTGAAGCGGTTGTTGCTGCCCTGGATAGCAAAAAGAACGGGCGCTATCGATTTGGTGTAGATTTTCAACCTTTCCGCCATCAGCTCCGCAGTTGGGAGCATCTCTTAAATGAGCACAAATCGCTAGTCGTGACATCAGGCACGGGTTCAGGCAAAACTGAGTGTTTCATGGTGCCGATCATTAATGATTTACACCGCGAATACGAAGATAAAGGAGAGCCCTTGGTCGGTGTGAGGGCGCTATTTCTGTACCCCCTCAATGCACTCATTAACTCCCAAAAAGAGCGTTTGGATGCATGGACCAAACATTTTGATGATGGCATTCGGTATTGCCTTTACAACGGCAATACCGAGAACTCTAAGAACAAGATGCGTGGAAAGCAAAAAGATCGTCCGAATGAAGTGCTTTCACGTGAATTAATGCGGGAAGCACCAGCGCCAATTTTGGTGACGAACGGCACCATGCTTGAATATATGATGGTTCGCCAAATTGACGCTCCGATCATTCAACGCTCGCGCGAAGAAAAGTCTTTGCGCTGGATTGTACTGGATGAAGCGCACACTTATGTTGGCTCCCAAGCTGCAGAACTGGCGTTGCAGTTACGTCGTGTACTTCAAGCTTTTGATGTAGAAGCAAAGGATGTACGTTTTGTTGCTACATCAGCGACCATTGCCGACGAGGATGCGGAAAAACAGCTAAAGAACTACCTAGCTCATTTGGCGGGTGTGGAACCGAACCAGATTGAAGTTGTTGGCGGTAAGCGGAGCGTCCCTGACCTTCCTGAGTGCCCGAGCAACAACTATTCAATTGAAGAACTGCTTTCTATTGAGCCTGATGGTGAACCGATTGCAGGTAAAACCAAACAAATGCCCGATGTGTCAAAGCGTCGTTTTGAAGCTCTCTGTGGAAACACAACGGCTCTTGCCCTTCGAAGTACATTAGTGGAAGCAAAAAAACCGCTGGATCTAAATGACATCAATACCCAGTTATCCATTCGTCTGAATCGTCCTCTTTTTACGCAACAACAACTCCTTGAATGGCTTGATATTGCATCGGGTACAAAAGCAAGTAGCAGCGGCGAAGCATTTTTAAAGTTACGCGCGCATTTCTTCCAGCGGATGACCCAGGGGCTTTGGGCTTGTATTGATGCTAATTGTGGGTGTAAGAGCGAAACACCGCTTGGAGACAATTGGCCATTTGGCTTTGTTTACGCGACACAACGTCAGAAGTGCGAGTGCGGAGCACCAGTACTTGAGTTGACCTTCTGCCAAGACTGTAATCAACCCCACTTGCTTGGCAAAGTCTCCCGTAAAAATCAACTTCGCCAATGGAACGCCAGTGCGGGGGATGAGTTTTCACTTCTCAATGAAACCGCCAGTGACGATGATGACTATGAGATCCAAGACTGTGAGACAACAAACCGCCCAAATGTGTTTGCTCGACCATTAGCTGATAAAAATGGTTACTGCAGCGTACATGTAGGGAAGTCTGGCGTTTATGGTGCGCTGGAAGGCGAACGCATCGGTTTATCGGAATACTTTGGGGGCGAGGACAAAGATGGCCCTATGGGGGAGCATCGCTGTGTCGAATGCGGTTTTGAAGGTTATCGGGGTTCAATGCCTTTTCGCAGAGCAATGTTAGGCTCGCCATTTTATGTCGCTAACGCTGTTCCTACCTTGCTTGAGTATTGCCCGGACATCGACGTCGATAAAGACACTAAACTTGGCCCTCAGTCACGACCTGGCCGAGGCCGACGTCTGATTACCTTCACCGACAGTCGCCAAGGCACTGCGCGCATGGCAGTGCGCATGCAGCAAGAAGCAGAGCGCTCAAAGCTGAGAGGGCTGGTGTTCGACATTTTAAGAGATGCTCAGCTATCTCAACCTGCTCCAGAACAAGTGAACTCAGACGTTTCTCCAGAAGCATTGTTAATTAAAGCTCAAGAACTTCGTGCTATGGGGCTCTCGAGTCATGCAGACGATCTAGAAGAAAAGGCAAAAGCGCTATCGGAAGGCAGCCAAACGCTATCAATCGTTGAAGTATCTTGGTCTGAAATGGTATCCAAATTATCTCAGAAGAGTGACGTGACCGGAAGCATGCTGGAATACAGCAAGTACCTGTCACCGGAGACGTTTAAACAAACAGACGGGGCGTTGAAACTTGCTGAAATGTTATTGTTCCGAGAGTTTTCCCGTCGCCCGAAACGACAGAACAGTTCTGAAACACAAGGCCTAATAAAAGTTGGGTACACGGGTCTCAAGACAATAAAACGCATTCCTGAAAAATGGGAGCAGCATGGGTTAACACTCCAAGACTGGCTTGATTTCCTCAAAGTTGCCTTGGATTTTTATATCCGCGAAAACACCTACATGCTGTTGGAGGAAGATTGGAGAAAGTGGATTGGTAATCGCTTTTCCGCAAAACGTTTGAGAAATCCTGACTCGGAAGAGCAAGATGAGAACAGTGTGAAGAAATGGCCACTTGCAAGCCGAAACAGTATGAACCGATTGGTCAAGCTGCTTGCTTTAGGAAGTGGTGTGGATAAAGACTCGGTGATTGGCATTGACCTTATTGATAGCTGGCTACGCGCGGCATGGGGTGACCTAACATCGAAAAACGTGGGTGTTCTAAAAAATGATGGGAACAAATTCTTCCTAAACAGAGAACAACTTACCTTCTCATTCACCGATAAAGTGTACGTTTGCTCGCGTACTCATAAGCTTCTCGATACGACCTTCAAGGGATTGACGCCATATTTACCGATAAAGCTGGGTAACGATGATTACACCTGCGTGGCAGTAGACTACCCACAGATTTGGGAATTTGGAGACGACCAAGCTGATTTCGGTAAGGGTCTACTGCTTACACGTAAGCAGGTCTCAGAGGATCCAAAGGTACAGGCTTTAAGGGAGCAAAACTTATGGACGGATATCAACGACAGAGTCGTTGAAGGTGGTTTTTACTACCGTACCGCTGAACATTCTGCACAGCAGTCTGCTGAGCGTTTAGAGAAATATGAGGAGATGTTCAAGTCGGGCAAAATCAACGTGCTCAACTGTTCTACAACCATGGAAATGGGCGTTGATATCGGTGGTATTTCTGCAGTAGTGATGAATAACGTACCGCCTCACCCAGCTAACTATTTACAGCGAGCTGGACGTGCGGGCCGGAGCAAAGAGTCACGCGCTATTTCCTACACGTTGTGTAAGGGAAACCCTCATGATCAGCAGGCGTTCAATAACCCTAAGTGGCCTTTTGAAACGTCGATCCCAGCACCGTATGTCGCGTTTAATTCTTCACGCTTGGTTCAGCGTCATGTCAATTCCATGCTGCTTTCTGTGTTCCTGCGAGAACAGGTCGGAAATACAAAAACAGAGCGAACGTCGCTTAATTTGGAGTGGTTCTATCTTGCGTCAGGAGAGTCAATATCCGTCAGCGATAGATTCATAACATGGCTAAAAACAGGTGCGATCGCGTTAGACAAGGAACTCCAAACCCTAGTAGCTGGAACAGTGCTGGCCTCCAGTTCAGCTACCAGCTTATTGGAACAAGCGTCGCTTATGATGAAAACGCTTTCCAAACGCTGGCTGGAAGACTACAAGCGACTTGAATCTGAGCAAGCGAGAGCTGAAGAGGGAAGTCCTTTTGCTTTCCGTCTCAAACAAGAACTGAACCGTTTATGTAAAGAGTATTTACTTCGAGAATTGGCGGCGAAATCATTCTTACCAGGTTATGGCTTCCCAACTGATGTGGTCACGTTCAATAACACTAATATTGAAGACTTCAAGCGAGACAAGCTCGAAGGGAAGAAGAAAGAAGATGACAGGGAAGATAATGTCTCTCGAGCGCGGGGTTTACCAAGCCGAAACCTTGCGGTTGCCATTCGAGAGTATGCCCCCGGTGCAGAAGTTGTTCTGGATGGCCGAGTATTCCGTTCAGGTGGTGTTGCCCTTAACTGGCACAATATTTCTAAATCGGATGCAGTGGAGGCTCAAAAGTTTGATTTGGCCTGGCGCTGCAATCATTGCGGGCAGACCGGTTATCTAGATGGTGTCGCGATTGAACAAGATGATATCTATTGTGATAACGAAAAATGTGGCGAGAAGATAGACACGAAGAATCAGCGCAAGGTGCTTCAGCCAACAGGGTTCGTTACAGACTTCTATCACAGTCCTTCAAACGATATCTCGCAGCAGGCTTTTATCCCCGTTGAGGCACCATGGATCTCTGTTTCTGGAACACAAAAGAACTTACCTAACCCTGATATGGGTTATATGGTTGCTAGCCCTGATGGGAGAGTCTTCAATCACACAGCAGGTGCATCTGGCAAAGGGTATGCACTGTGTATGTCATGCGGTCGCGCTGAGTCAATGACTTCTAGCGGCGAGTTTCCTAAACACTTCTCACCGTCCGTACCTCATGTTCCGTTGCAGGCAGGTAAGCTTGATGGTGAGGACCCTCGAGCCTCGTGTGGCGGTAGCACGACAATATTGAAAGATGTTCATTTGGGGAGTCACATAAAGACAGACGTTTTTGAGCTTGTTCTCAAGCATCCGCTTCGAAATGAGTTTATTGCAGACAATGAAGATGGGAGAACAGTTGCTACCACGCTTGCTGTGTCTCTTCGTGCTGCTCTTGCTGAGCTTCTTGGTGTTGCGGTTAATGAAATGGGTTATGCGGTTCGACCGATAATTCTACCCAATGGTGAAGCAGGTTTGGCCTTACAGCTCTTCGATATAATCAGTGGTGGTGCGGGTTTCGCTTCATCAGCACCAAAGCATATAGAGGCTTTACTGGCAAAGACCGTATCAAAGTTGAAGTGTCCAAAGTGCCAATCAGTTTGTGGTGACTGCCTACTAGAGACCGATTCAAGGCATGATGTTGAAAAACTCGACAGACTCGCTGCTTTAGACTGGCTTGAAGGGTTGGATCTATCGAACACGGGTCCAGAAGTGATTGATGGAGGGTCGTATAGTCCTTTCTCAGTTGCAGAGAATGTTGACCATTATGTTCAGAGGGGCTGTTCGAAGGTTGTTTTCTTACTCTCAGATAGCGTAAATGACTGGGATCTCTGCCATCCAGTTTTCAAGAAACAGCTAGCTAGCTTTGTTTTAAATGAAGATCGTGTTGTTAAGTTTATCTTACCTAAAAATATTGTTCTGGATGAAGAAACAAAATCCGAACTGAATGCATATCGTGCAATGGGCGTTGAAGTAGAAGAAGCAGTTCTTAGCCCAGAAAACCTCGTTGCACAGATTGTTGACGATTCAGGCGTTGTCTCTTTTGCCGCTCGGGACGCAGATGCACTTCGCGTACCTGGTCGATATTGGATGATGTCATCGGGCGCTTCAACTATTAGCAAAACACTAGCTTTAGTTGATTCTGTGCCCGTTGCTTTGGAGTTGGCAGAGTTCAATCAGCCTACTCAATATGGCGAAGCGGAAATCGTTAGCGAACTAAATGGTAAGTTAGACTCCTTTGGTGTTAGTTTCTGGCAGCATCTTTTATTAAATAACCCAGATCTGAAAACACTGATGCAGAATGATAATATTGAAGCGATTCAATATTCAGATAGATATCTTCAATCACCTGCTGCTCTGCTGTTCTTACGTCAGGTATTCTCTTCACTGACTAGCGTTATGAAGACAAGCCCAACTTTGACCATTGAAACGCTTTTCAGTGAGAAAGAACAAAATGCAAGATTTCTTCACCAGGATTGGTATCACAAGGATGATCAAAGACTTGTTATGACAAGGGTCATTGAGCAAGCAACAAGCATTGCACCTGAAGTTGTCCTATTCGAAAACCGTAGCGATATTGCTCATCGCCGAATGCTGACCCTTACTCTTAAATCCGGTAAGCGGGTAGTCATAAGGCTTGATCAGGGGTTTGGCTACTGGCGTTTGAAAATGACCGGCTGGCAAAACAAGCCGCTTCAATATAGTTTCAATGCTCATTGGACTGAGCAAGTTGAAATTATAGAGGAGTATGTCAAACACTTGGAAGTGTATAACAGTGAGAAATGGTCAACTGATATTAGTTTTCGCGTGGTTTAACGTGTAACCGTCTATTCATAACCAAGTCTACCAGCGCAGCATTTGCTACGCTGGTATCTTTATCAATTGTTCAGGTATCCCTTAATGATATACTGCTGTGAGACTCAAATGCATAACTTTCCTGTCCATTGTTGACGAAAGACGGTGACATCGTTCTTCTCGGTTCGAAAACTTCAGCGGTGATGTAGCATAGGTCCTGGTTTGTCATACCAGCTTGGTATTTTGGGCATTGGTAGTCTGCACATGGAAGCAGAACTCTATCTTTTGTTCTGAATTGCCATTAGTGCGCTCATAGTGAATAGATTGTTCTTGAAGCACGGTTTCGATGGCTGCGTTGAAGTGGTAGATCAACTTTTGCTGTGCGTCTCGAGCGGATGTCGATTCTTGTATAGGCATCCAAGCAATAATGCTGTTTCGCGAAGCGGTATCAGGCTGTTCCAGTAATGACGTTAGCAAACTAAGGTCCAGTCCTTCACTTAACTCAAGTCCCACACCTACTGAAGACGTGAGCAACAATGTATTTCCTGCGGCAGCTTTCGCGAGCTTAAATGCTTCAAAGTCTCTCATTGGAATGACTTTGTCTTCTGTTTGGTAGAGCCCACCTGCATGAGCAATGTTATGAGCACGGCTTTGGCTGTTGTCATATTGGATAGGACTTGATGTAGAGGCACATCCAGTGAGCAAAATTAGTAACGATAACTGAGTGAACCTAGCCTTCGGTTTCATGAGAAATTTCCTTTTCAAAACAATCTGATTTTGCAGTTATTTATCGGTTGATCACCAAGTTGACTCATTGTGGATAAGCAGGAGATATCTTTTGATCATTAAACTCATCAGTTATTGATCGGAGGCTTTTGCTATGGATCGTGGATCATTTTGTATTTACGATCCTTTCCTGTAGGGACGAGTGTGATCATCACCTACTCAGATCAATCATTCTTCCAGCCATAAGCATTACCTGCGATATCAAAGTGCCTGTTCTTCATCAACAAACCAGTGCTTGGGTTGATGAGGCGAGGCGTTCGCTTGGTGCAATACGAGTAATTGAGCGGAATGTTCTGTTGGTGCAAATGCCAGACATGAACAAAGAAATAGGTGAGGGCGGCGGCAGTGGCGAATAGCCAGTTTATATAAAAGAGTACAAACCAAAATAACAACGCGATGTACTTATTTGTGTGGATAACAACCAAAGGCTTATGTAGCCAAATAACGCTTGGGATGGCCATCAACATCACTCCCCAGCTCTGATATACAGTCACTAACGCACCAAGACAAAAAACGCAAAATAGTGCGAACTTTTTTAGTGTTTTCATCTTAGTCTCCATTTTGTGCTTAGTTTTCCTAAGTATACAGGTATAATTAAAACTTAGAAAATCTAAGCATCGTAGGTTGATGATGATTCTCGCTTGTCTAAAACAAATCCATTTCCACAGCGCCTTAAACAGGCAAGAAATCGCGTTGGTATCAGCCAGAGGGAGCTTGGTATCCGTTTGGGTATGGACCCAAGTTCAGCGAGTGGCCGTATGAATCATTATGAAAAAGGGCGTCATATGCCCGATATCGGTACGCTACAAAAGCTCGCTCAGGAGCTTGGTGTGCCTGTTGCGTTTTTCTTCTCTGACTCTGATAGTTCAGCTGAGCTGGCTTGCCTAATAGAACAGCTTAATGAAAAGGAAAAACAAGCACTCATCACTCACCTTAAGCAAGAGCTGAATAAGTCAGATAGCGCTTAGTTCTACTTATCCCGCCCAGCGTACCAGAAGACGCCACCTACAGCCGCTACAGTCAATAGTAAGCCACACAACCATATCCAAAGTTCCATAACATCTCCTCGATAATTTTTTAATGTTTAGCTTAGCCTTCCTAAGCTCCTAAATCCGTAAATGAGTAGCTGAGTTTTGAAAAGACAGTCACCAGTAGCAAGTGCTTTTCAGACTTAATTAACTGAAAATAAAGATTTCCTTTAGGATTGATCCATACTTGCGAGTCGTCTTCCCCATAACGGTTCAGCTTCTGAAAGCGCATTTTGGGAGAAATCGGGATTAACTTTAAATTGTTCTGTCGTAACAGGTTAAAAACATTTGAAAAAGTCACTTTCTTAGGCTTGCGTTTATGGTTTTCCATGAGATGTTATATATGAAACAAATATCAATAAATGGAGAATGACGAATGAACCACAAATTGACACTGTTATTATCAACTATCATTTACAGCCTCTTTTTAAACGGCTGCGCTGCATCACCAAAGCAATACGATGCACAACAGAGTAGAGCACTAAACATTGCTAGAGCTGGCGGGATTTACGATCAAGATTTACAAGACTCTTCAGATGGTACTAGCTCCTACAAAAAATCACTTTTGCTTCGCGCACTAAATGCAACAGCCCTACTAACTTCACTCGATGCACCATTGTCTGGGATGACTGGCGCTCAGACTCTAGCATTCAATGCAGGAAATATCATGGCGACGCCTGATAACCCGTCCGCTCGCCCATCATTAATGGCCTGGATGCCCAAAACAGAAGCTACTAATAAAGATGATGCTCGTATCAAATTCGAGGAACTTGTGGATACAAGCCTAATAAATACAGCCCAGAATATGGGAATAATCGTTGAAAAACTGGCCGACAAAGGTATTACGATGCCAAAACTGAATGGCTGGGATATCAATATATGGACAGTAGATGCGCCTCAGTTCGGCTGCAAACCTGAGCATTGCGTAATTGCAACTCACGTTGCTCGGATAAGTGATTGGCAAACACCTGAATTTATCACTTCTGGGCCAGATGCAAGTTTTATTCTAGATTCTAATCACCCTAGTCAATACAGCCGAATTATTTTCCAGCAGACAACTGAAAAGGTTTCCTTTCCGGTCGATGAATTCTATCGGCAGTTAAGTGCCAGCCTCCCTGCATGGTCAGCTATGTACTTTCCTCCCAATACCGTCTTTAAGGATGGGCAAACACTACCTTACCCGGTGCTTTATGAACATGGTCAACAACTTATGTTCGTAACTCCTCAAAGCTAACTGAAGCCATATAAGAGCGGAACTGGCGACGCTGCATACCAGTTCCTCAATGGAAACAAAATTATGATGACATTAACGACCGTATCAGAACAACTCAGTAGCATCCAGAGCCGAGTATTTTGGCGTGTGGGTACCCAACGAAAAGGCATACTCAATGTCACCCTCGATTTTGAAAGCAACGATAGCGCCCTATTCTGCGAGTTATGCGCCATTCGCTACCTGCTGCTCGAAAAACAAGTTTTTGGCCGAGTTCCAGGAACAGGAAGAGGCTACAAACTGGTTGTATCAAAAGGTGCCATCAAGAAACTGGTACGGGGAAGATCTGACAAAAAGTGCGCCAAAAAGTTTGCAGCCTTCCTACAATCTCGTTTGGCAGGAGTGCAGATCGAGGTCTCCACTAAAACAGAGTACATGGCCAACATTGAAGAAGAGGCTACAGAACTACTGCTGGCTGAACGAAAGCAATACGCAGGCACCTTTGATGCTATCGAAACACCTGCAATGGGCACGGTCTTGGTAACAGCTCACGCTGTATCACGATACAGCGAGCGGATAACCTCAGGCAAGCCCAAAGCCCCGTGGCTGTCACTGGTCAAACGCATCCAGAACCCGGAGCTTCGCATTTACCCTCTTGCGGAACGAGAGCGTCGTCGCAAAGTCCAAAAGTACGGCACCGCTGACAATATAGAAGAATGGGGCCATCCGAGCAGTGAGCTCTACTTCCTAGTACTAAATGATCAGGGCATTAGAACACTTGTCACCATCTACGAACGCTAAATCAGAAACTAAAAAAGCCGGGAAACCCGGTTTTTTTCACGATCAATGAGCTGCTTCATCGACACCAAAAACTTCCTCCCAAGATTCACCGCTTTCAGCAGCATCCAAGGCGATAACAAATTCCAGCTCGATTCGATCCAGTTCCAGCGATCGCATTTCACATTGTTCAGCGGTCAAACCGAAGTAGTGATTACAACAACCCCTGTATAGCGTCCTCTAGCACCCGTTTAGCTTCTTGGATATTACCTACCACTAAGCTTGGTACATTATCCAAATCAACATCGGTAAAATTGTTAACAAGGGCGAGGATTGTGTCTTGTTGAACCTGGTAATCAGAACGACGTTCCTGCTGGGCTGGGTTATCTATAAGCGACAGCAAGAAAGCATCTGCTTCATTTAGCGCCGTAGCGACCAAAGTAGCGTCATCCTTAGAGGTGTAGACATCAAACAGCAAGCCATTACCAATGCCAGGATGTCCGTTTTTGTCAACAATGACACCAATATCAATAACATCTTCCGATTCAAGTGCTTGAACAACCTGTTCACCAATATCAGCATCAATTGCGCGATCCAATGCTTGAACAGCTTCCTGCATTTTTTCAATATTAACATAATCACATTTAGTCATTTTCATTCTCCTTTCGTGGGGGGGGAAATTAGATAAATAATATCAATCCAATTTGCTCTGCAAAGACTCTGGATCTGCCCATTTTGGACAATCCAAGCTTTCTGGTAGAGTTTTTACAGAGCCGCGTATCCACTGCATTGACTCGAACCTCGTTCTAGCCGATACGTTCTAGAGGCTGTTACCCCACGCCTTTGATGAACATGTGCATCATTAAGTGTAATCAGACCGTTAACTTCGATTTTTGACATACAACACCTCAAATTTCTTTGAGGGTTCTCCGTTAACTGGAAAATCCTCGATTAAGGGAAGGATTTAAGTTTGCTGTTTTTTTTGGCTACCAGCTATCGCACTTTCACATGTGAAAGTGAGCAGCAAAACATATGTGCACAATTGCATTTTCTTATTCTATGATACACTAGATATATAAAATTCATTGAGTTCGTAAGTATGAAGCATATGGTTAATGTTTTCGGTTTATTTCTTTTGTTGCTGGGGTTCGCTATGGCTACCGATACGGCTTGGGGCTGGGCTTTGATGTCAGTTCCAATTGTCTATTGGGCTATGAGTTTTATCGTATTAGTACATAGAAGCCATTTTTCAGCTATAGTTTTTTGGGCTGCGATAGCTTATATGAATTGGCAAATTGCAGTGATTTCAATATCGGCATATTTACTATTCTCTATTGTGAAGGCTGTTCTTGTTCATCAACAAACACCAATTAGTAAGCACTATCCTACTAAAAAGAAAAGTAGGACATTAGGTCTAGGCATAGATATTAAAGAAGACATCTATCGCATTGGCGATTAGCAAATTAAAAAGGAACCCAAAGGTTCGCAATAAAGCTATCGCTCTCGTCCTGAATACCAAAATACCCCACCGACTGCGGCGACTGTCAGTAATAAACCACCCAGCCAAATCCAAAGCTCCATAAAACCTCCATTAATTTTGTTTCTCTTTAGCTTAGTATTCCTAAGCCTCTACTTCCTTAATTTTACCACCTATTTTCAAACTACAAGTCCATGACTAAGTGGAGCTCCACACCGGCAAGTATGGAGCAACCCAGTACGTTAAGTGTTGTATTTCTTAGTGGCTTTAGTGAGTTCTTTAATGGCTTCGGCCAGTGTGATGATACGGATAACACGTTGATTAAGCTTTTCTAACTCGTCGAGCAAATGCAAATACAGCGGGATCTCCCAGGGCATTGCGTTTGAAAAACGTCTCAATACCCCTTCGGATACTTCTTTTTCTTCAAGCTCTTCGTCTGGATAGCGATGAAGAATTAGGCGATACCATGTGATCTCTGGAAAGCCTTTTGATTTTTTGACTTTGAATTTGTAGCGTATTGGATATTTCACTTTGTACTCAGCTGTCAGAGCTTTGCACAGCTTTTCCAATCGTGCCTCAAGGTCTTTAGCCGCAAGCGTTAGTATCTTCGATTCATCGGCGACAAACAGAGGTAAATCTTTGATTAATTTTGGCAACGGAGATTGTTCTGGCAGTGCAATATCAAAATCTGATAGATCTAGCTCTCCGCAATAGTCGGTAATACCGACGTTTGGTATGGTTTTCTTAGTCATTATGCTTCTCCATTTTGGGATTTTTGAAAGTGCTCACGAAGCTTGTTAAGTCGTTTTGTACAGATTTGCGCTTTTTGTTTGATGGTGAGGATTTCATGGCGTACTTCACGGATCAGTGCGAAGGCATCTTCTGTGTACTCAATAAGATCGGATTCCCATTCATCGTTGGCTTTTGAAAAGCGCCCCGGTGGGTAACGAAAGCCTTTTCCTTTGGCTAAATGCTTTGAGCGAACGCGTTGTTCTTTGTTGTTTCGCTGAGACATTTGGTTAGCACTGATGTACCAGTTGTAGTACCAAGCCGCTTCAAAGCGATGGTTCCGAACCCGAACACGGCAGCCGTAGCGGCCAGGTGAGGTGTCCTTATGGGCTCGATGGATTCGCCAAAACTGGTTAGCGTAGCAACTGGCTAAAAACTCAAGCAAGTAGGGCTCCTGCATTGCAAAGTTCTCGATATCGGCAAGGGCTTTTAGTGATTGGGAAAGCGCGAGTTCAAAGCATTCATGTTCATTTTCGGGGTGTCGCTGCTGGGCTCGTTGATGCCATTGATAGGCGGCGGAATGTTCATTTAATACAGTCATATTGGCTCCTTGTTTGTTTTGCTCAAGGTAGCGCAAACGTACTATTACTTACGCATCTGTAATTGCCCTTTTGGGGTGCGTAATTTTCCTCGTGTCCCACCGTTGATTGGTAAGCATGACAGCGATTCCTCTCCTGGGACCTATCCCTGTGCTTTCCAGATACCTATCTTTGTGGGACGTTGTTACGGATTATTTTCGTTGCTTTATTGTTTTGGCGGGGATGTAGGGGAGTTGTACTCCAATCATTGTGGGACCTGAGTGTCGATTATTTCTTTTGATGGGATTGTGACGGTAAATTTCTAGATTATTGTGGGATTTGGCCTATTTGTTGTAGTGCATGAGGGCTTATGTACTTTCACATGTGAAAGCCCATGGGGCTGCACGCGGTGGGCTGTGAGTAAGAGCGCTTTTGGGGTGCTTTTCGGTTGGTGGGTTTGATACTCGCACTGGAGCTTGAATCCAAAGGCCATCGAAATAAAGCTTTGTGATGAACTATCCGGAATTTCCGGATAGTTCATTTCATACTGTGTGACTCTAACGAGGTGGTTTGTCTAATGGTTGAAACTAAACAGATCAATGTTATTTAAAGTGGATGAACTAAAGTGTGTTCAGCTTGCTGCCCTAAGTAAAAGCGTATTGCACTAAAAAACGATGGCCAGTCTCCAGCTCGATTTTTCCTAAGTATAGATGTGGCTAATGAACTACGAGCCTGTTCTATCGTTAGCCCACGTCCCACTCTTTCTGTGATTCGACTATTGAGGTCTTCAAGAATCATTTTTCGAGCCCGCATTAAGCGTGGAGAATTTAAATTTAGTTCTTTAATTGTTTGGCGCGCCATTTCAGTGTCTAGCCCCTGAACTTCACAAGCACTCTCATTTACATCCATTTGGCCCGTAGTTCGAGAAAACTTCCAAATGTTGTGGTGAGGTAAATTTAGTGGGTTGAAGATAGTCGTATCCAGAATTTTGTCATCTTTTGGTACATCACAAGAATAGTTTTTCCGATCAGTATCGAACCTCTGCTCAGGCTCAACAACTTTGCTTTGATTTCCACCACAGCAAACAACTAGTAAGTTAGCCCAATCTAACCCCCAGTTAGGCTCTCCCTGCTCGCGTTTCGATTTTGGGTGAAAATGCTCGATGCGGCAGTCATCTAGAGCTCCGTTTGTTCCTGACAATAAATCCTGTTCACAATATGCACATAAATTGCCTTGGTCCGTCCGTAGTTGTTGCTGTGTTTCCTGATATCTTGCTCCGCAACAGCGGAAAGTTTCGCCAATTAATTCATTGTCTTTTTTATCTTTATCCCACAAAGCGTCAGGGTTTGCTGCTCTGAATACACCCAGTCGGTTTGGTTCCGCTCCTTTATTGATGGTTTTCATTGTCTCGATCAAACTCACGAATACGAATATCAGTTTCTAATTTTTGAAGTTCAGCTTCTGTCTGCCCACCCCATCGATATAGAACAGTTTTAAGCTCTAACGCCTCATCTGTATCCCATTGATCAGCTTCTACCAATTCCGTATAACGATTTAGCTTTTTGACAATATCAATGTGTTGAGGTCGAATATTGCCACCCAAGACGTCTTCCAACATTCTTGTACTTTCAGAGCCATAAGTACTAGTTCCTGTTAATAGTTTTGCTTCACTTTCATCGGCAGAAACAATTCGGATTGATTCTGCATGAACAGTGGTAAGTACTTGAGGACTATGCGTAGTAACAATAAATTGGACGTTCTTAAACAAGCTTGTAAGATCATTTAGAACTTTCTGCTGCCATCTTGGGTGTAGGTGAAGCTCAATTTCATCGATTAGAACAATCCCATTCACTGCTAATGGGTTATTACTGGCAGGGTTAAGTAAATAGGCACGTCGTACTAAGTCGATTGTTAAAGCGACCATATTTCTATAGCCTTCGCTTAGCTGCTCTAAGGTAAGCTGTACACACTCATCCTTCTCATTTTTCCAATGCACCACAACATCATTGCTGTTTTTATCAAATTCTATGCTCGTTGCTCGCTCTACAATCTGATAAACAGCTTCAGAGACAAGTCTCTTTGCCGGGTGGATAAACTTGTGTTGTTTTAGCTCATCACGCTTTCGAAGCTCATCTACTTCAATTTTCGAGAACCAGTTTTTTATAATGCCGTAGTTCACCTTAGCATCTAGAGCAGAGTCATAACCTTCGCCACGAATATCTTTTTCGAAGGGGTTTATTGCTACTTTAGAACTTGTTGGGGTGAGGGCGCGACTTGTTCCATAGTAGGCGATCAATGGAAATTCAGATTGGCTATCAACCAACTGACTGGCATAGCCAGTTAATGCTGCCGTTCCTATCTTCGGAGGCTCTGAAGTCCCCGCACCTTTAGCTACAAGGTCCCAACTCAAACTTGATGTTGTCTCAATCGCTATACGAGCATGGCTCGCAACCCCGTTTGAACTAACATGAATATCCGATTTTTTTATCAGCTTTCCCTTTGCATCAGGCATAGCGGTAAGAAAAGGACCAAGACCACAAGCCACCGCTTCTAAAATTGAAGTTTTACCGGCACCATTTTCACCAACCAAGACATTCAGAGAAGAATGCATTGGCACTTTAAAATCCGTGTATCCCCTAAAGTTGCTTACAGAAACTTCACTAACTTTGAGGTCTTTGCGTACGTAAAGAGAAGGATCTAAGTTAAATTGTCTTTCTGCTATCTGCCGAGGGGGCAAGCTAACACTAAATCGGCCGTCATTGTCACAAGCCTCAACAATCGCATTTATATTGTCGGGTGAGAGAACATTTCGACCTCGAGCTGGTTCATAAAACAACGAAGCATCGACAAATTTGACGCTTCTATTGTTTTTATTCTCTAACCCTGAATTGAGAACGAGAAGCACTGTCGGAATTGACGTCGAGTAATGGATGTTTTTAGGTAATAAAATGACCTGTTCGATAACTCCTTGAGACACTAAATACTCGCGAACTTTGGCTTCAGAGCCTGTTCTCGTTAAGGCCCCTAGAGACATACCAACTAACAACTTACCTCTCTCAGTAAGGGCTGACAGCATTGATAGCGTTATAAACCAATCACTTCTACTTTCAGGCAGAATGCTGGCTACGTCTAGCCACTCATTACCCATTGAATGGTAAATATCTTCCCGAGATGATTTGGGGATTTTCATTCCAAAAGGTGGAAAGGAAACAATTAGGTCGTATTCATTTTTCTGATAGATGGGATTCGATAAGGAGTCACCAAAAAAATCTCTACCTTTTATCCCCCTGATTACTCGGCTTATTATTAGTTGAAAATAAGCGTCCTTGTTGACTTCTTGAGTATCTATATAAACTCTTTCTTTACTTACATTGGAAAAAGAAAATGCTGTGTTTCCAGCCCCTGCAAATGGGTCGCACACTGACTTTGGTTGATAGCGCAAACCTAGCGCTGTGACCAAGTGGTTTACATCTTTGGGAGTGTAAAATTCCCCCCCTGATTTGCCTTCATTCTCAGCAAAGAGCAAATTTAATTCAGATAGAGAAAGTGACGCTATGGAAGCACTTCTATTTAATAGCCTATCTCTGATTGCATGACGAACAAAAGACTCATTAATGTTGTCGAATGAACGAAATGTATTTTCTAAGTAATCACACAGAAAATTGGACACATCGTGATGAATTAATCCTAGATGAACAGCATGCTCAACCAACTCATAAGAGTAACGAGCAATAACATTAAAAGAATCGAACCTTGGTGCCTCAAAATGCTGACCGGTATTGGATTGGAGATAACGTATAAAGAAAATTGAATAGGCTAATGAGCGATAGTTCGATATAGGAGATGCCCCTCGAACATAATCAAGTATCTTCCATATTTCTCTTGCCTGAGATTTAGCCAGTTTCAGGTCTTCATCGCGATAGGTCATTTCTTATCTCATTACTTAACGTTTTACGTATAGAGCCCTTAGTTACCCAAGCGTTCTCTATTCATTCATGCTGCTATTTTGCTTCATCATGTCAAAAATCAGCTCAACATAACTTGCCTGTACAACGGTTTGCTTCGCAGCTTGTGACAGCAACAAGGTGTCTGATTCAAAGCGGCACTCTAAACGGGTTTGACTGTCGGCACTTGTAAAAAGAACAAACTCCCCTTGAGAGGCTGTGTGGGCTTTTATCTGCCATAAGTTCAGCCTCGCACGTTATGAGTTATGAATACTGAGTCAGTATCCCAGATCATACGGTTTCCACCTCAACTGCCTCACCAACACTTTTCATCAATGAAGTAAATTGGTCGCTATCTTGCTTGAGTCGTTCAATGATTTGTCTAGCGGTAGTTTGCATTTCTGGAACTTCAACAGGGGATGCGCCCCTCTCAAAGACTCCTGACAGGTGAGAATACTCATTGTTAATCCTGTCAGTTAAAACCGCCGGAATACTATCTTCACCAAAAAATGCACTTAGGGTCTCCGGCGTCATGCCTTGATCGGGATATCTGTAATAGAGATAAATCTCGAAAAACTTCCTCGCATTGTTGGCAAAATTATAAAAGGTTACGTAGTTGGTATCATCGATAGTATCAAGAGAGGCACATTTATGGATCTGATGAAACAGGTAGTTAAACTCAGTAACATATTCTTTTAAGTACGACGGCATTACCTGTAAGGTGGATTTTTTATCCTGCCTAACCACAACAAAGTAAGCTTTCTGACATTTCACCTTGTCGCCTTCAGCAGTAAGGTAATTGTCTTTAAGCCTCTTCAAATACTTTAAGAAATCAAGGTTGTGTGTTGAAACAAATAGCTGTGCAAATTTCCCCTTCTCGACCACTTCCGCATTCAACAAGCTATAAATAAAGAAAATATGGTTGCCATCGAGCGAGGAGATAGGATCATCAATCCAAATAATGGGTTTAGAGTCTTTGGTTGCGACATCATCCAACTTGGCCAAAAAGTAGCAGAATGCCAGCAAGCTGCACTCACCTTCGCTTAGGTGATAAGCTTTCTTACCGTCACGGAGCACTTCAAACCGAATACGTTTTTCCTCTTGCGTTGGTCCTTCATCCTTTTTAGCCTCCAACGTCAAAAACTGATGCCCGAAAAAATTATTCAGATATTCATTTACCTTTTTAGCCCCTTTTTCTTCATCATTCAGTTCACGTTTCTTAGCCGTAACTTGTGCTTGTTTTTTGGAAATATTTGCATTGATAGCCTCCTGCGCTTGCTGAGCCTCGTCTCTTTTTTGCTGTAAGGTTTCAATTGAATTGAGCTGTGTTTGGTAATCAATCGTAAGCAAATACTCAGCGACCTCTTTCAATCGCAAGTCGGCTTTAGCCTTGGTTTGTTCGTCGGCTAATGAGCTACTAAATAGCTCTGATTGAGCGCAAAGGTCACTATATTCCTGCCAGATTTGCGTTAGTTTCGAGGTGTCATCATCGACGCTCTCATAATCTTTAGCGTTTAAAATATCACCTTTTCGCGCCTTCAGTTGCTTGGCTAGATTACCTAAAGCAAGCAGATAGTCTTTGGTTGCAGATTTTAATCTGCAATCCAATGCGGTCAGTTGTGAGTAAAACTTGGAGTAAAAAACAGATTGATCAATGGTGAGTGCGGCATGAACTGTTTGGTTTTCGGTTTCAATCTTAGCAAGTAACGCGTCAATCGACTTTTCCAATAGCTCAGATTCTTCATCAAAGTGCTTATCAAGCTCTGCCCATCGCTCTGACGAAATTTCATTGTCGCAAAATGCGCATTTTTCATACTTGTTTCGATGGTGGGTTCGACCTTCATTGACCCAGCGGTTAAGCACTGCATCTTTTACTAACTCCTGAATTTTGTCAGACTCACTGATGGGCTTGGTTACCAGCGTTTCAACTTGTTGTGCCAAGCTCAAAAAACTTAGCTTAGGCGGCGAAAAAGCCGGTATAGCAGGTAAAACTTTTTCATCAATCAGCTTTTCGTGCTCGCTCACTTGCTCTGATGTTAACTGCTGAAAATCAGGGCTACTTACAGTTTTAATATCAGCCTTTAATTTAGTAATGGTGTAGTTTTGATCACCAAAACGCTCAGGCTTGTATTTAATGCCGATGTCTTTATTGGTCGCTTTATCACCCAATTGTTTTTCTAGACTATCATTCGATTGTTTATGAGCGGTAAAAGCATTGCTGTATGCAACTGCGGCCTGATTTTTTTCGGCAAACAAACCGGTTTCTTGTCCTTCAATACTAGAACCGAGCTCTACCTCTAGAGCTTCAATCTCTTTTTCGATCTTATTATTGTCATCACCTAAAATAGCAAATGGCTCAATGCTGTCGTCAGGATTAGTGATAAAGCGTAGATTCTCTTTAATAAAATCTTCGTTAAATACGCGAATATTCTTATTACGGCTAGATAAGGTTTCGAGTGTTACATCTGAGTTGTCAGCAAATTTTAGCTGGAACGATGGCGCTCCATATTTGTCAGATAAATAGCCAGTCTCTAGGGCACGCGCAATACGTGATAGTGTGGTTTTACCCGAGTAGTTGCGACCATAGATGATGTTGATATCAACAAAGTTCTGAACAGCACCACCTTTGTTTTTTACTTCACTATCCCAACTGAAGTCTTTGAAGACACCAAGCTTCTTAATGTATTGTATTTTCTTAAGCATTATCGCTCTCCTTATTGTGCTAGGTGGCCCGTCTTTAATTTGGTGCTTGGTTGTTCTTTTGATGAGTTATTACGCTCCATTGCTAAAGATGGCTTGCCACCGACAAAACGCATTGCGGTGCCTGTCGGTCCACTGGGTGCAAATCACGTAGTTTTTTTCACCTCGCTGGGCCACTTTCGTGGTGGAGTAGCGGTTTCGCTCTTTGGCATCTTTTGCTGCACTGCGAATGTCTTCTGGCCGTGGTGATTTAGCCAGTTTTAGCACCGGGAATGACAACCCGAAGGTGTTGCGACAATAGGTTAGCTGCGTGAGGTTTTCTATTTCACTCAGTGGCAGAGCGTGTTCAACCAAGTCTTGGATAGCTTCGGTTATTTCGGCATTGCTGATTTTGTTTTGTATTTGGCTGTGTAAGGCTCCTTGTGCCCCTGCTTCATTTTCAAGGGCAACCGAAAACGGAAAGCCTTTTGCTTGAACGGACTTTGCTAAAAATACGTTGATGGCCTGTTCAATCGGTAAACCTAACTCAGCAAAGATACTCGTCGCTTTTTCAAGTAGTTGAGGGTCTATCTTGGTTGATTTCATGTGGCTTACAAACCTACAAATTGTAATTTTTGTATCTTAGCGGGTTTTATGTGTAGTGGTGAGTACTTGGGTCAAAAAAGCGAGAAGAAATTGGCGTAGTGATTGCTTGGGATGAGGGAGGTGTACCGTTTTCGTCAAATCGGTACACTTAGTTGTTTTGTCCGTTCAAAGCATCATGTTTTGCTACTTTCACATGTGAAAGTGTGTCTCTAATCACTATGCGTTAACCATGATGAACAGCTTAACGCATGAGCAGGTTACTTAACGCATAGCGCTTTGTGGCTTGGTGAATAACGGTGAAGCAATGCCCACTCACATTACCGCCTCATTATCTGCTTCTGTAATTCTAAATACCCTATTTTACAGGCCATCTTTCATTCAAAACTGCCCAAAATGGGCCTGAGTACCGCGCGCCTTTGCGTTGCTCTCCCTGCAAACTATTCCTTGATTATTCACTAACTGTCAGGAGTAGTTATGACCGAACAAAAACAATCAAATCAGCTATTAAGCTATCAAGAAGTTTGCAAACTAACGCAACTATCTCAAGCGACGATTCGCCGTTACGTGAAAAATGGTTCCTTTCCTTCTCCAGTGAACTTATCACCAGGTGCACGAAGTGTGAGGTTTCGTCTTGAAGATGTGCAGAAGTGGCTTTTGAGCCTGTGACGGTGAGGTGTGTATGTATAGAAACAAAAATAACGCACTGGAATACTGTGACAAGGAAGAAGGTTGGTTGGCTATTAGCTCTGAGCTTTCTGTCGTAGCACGAGTTAGAGCGCAAGATAAAAAGTCAGGTTACGGTGCCTGTATTGAGTTTGTGAATATGGATCTTGTTCCTGTCCGGTTGGTTGTACCTGCAAATCGAATTTTAGGTAGCGCAAGTAACACACTTCGTGAGGAGCTATTTGATCGCGGCTTTTGGCTAGAAGATGATAAATACAATTGGGGCCTTATATTGCGTTACTTACGCCAACAGATAAAACAAGCGCCATCTGGCATCAGTGCATTTAATACAGGCTGGCATGACGATGTATTCGTGACGACGGAAACCACTTTTGGTGCATCCGAGGAGCCATATTTTTACGCTGGAGCAATTGTTGATAGTAATTTTCAAGTCAAAGGTAGTCTAGCTAATTGGCAACAGGAGATAGGTTGTCTTTTGAGTGGAAACCCAACCTTGATATTTGCTGTTGGAGTCGCACTTGCCGCACCGCTACTAGCACCATCGGGAGGAGAAAGCTCAGTGTTTCATTTAATGGGTTCATCAAGCCAAGGTAAGTCTGGTGCTATTTACGTCGGATCGTCTGTTTATGGTTCCCACTCTTACAAGAAGACTTGGTATAGCACGAACAATGGTATCGAATCTGTATCAGTCAATTACAACGATGTCATGTTGCCGCTCGATGAGATTGGCATGGCGAGAAGTGAGAATTTGGATACAGCGGCTTACCAGATTGTGAATGGCGATGGAAAGTTAAGAATGTTAATTACAGGTGCTTTGGGTAAACAAGCAAAGTGGCGAACCCTTGTACTTAGCACTGGTGAGGTTGGTTTGATTGATTTGCTGGAAGAGATCGGCAAAAAACCCGCCGCAGGCCAATTGGTCAGAATAGTTGAGATACCGCTGACGGAAAAATATGGCTGTTTTTCTAGCATTCACCGATTTAATGACTCTCACGAATTTGCCAAACATTTGGAAGAGGCAACGAAAAAGCACTATGGTTCGTTATTTCCAGCTTGGATGTGCTTGATAGTAAAGCAGCCAGATCTGGAACTGTTGTTAAGATCGGAAACGGATAGGTTGATGCAGCGCTGGAAGGAAAGCTGCATGTCAGCTCAAGTTCTCAGAGTTCTACATCGCTTTTGCTTAGTTGCCGTTGCGCTCTCACTGGCCTCTCGACACAAACTTGTACCGTGGAGCGAAGAAGAGTCTTTATTCTCTGTGTACAGCATTTTTCAGCGCTGGATTGCAGCGAGAGGACACACTCAAAATCATGAAGAGTTTGAAGTGCTATTGGCATTGAAACAAGCTCTCGCCAGATGGGAAAAGCAGTTAAGTGAGATATCCAGCGGAAGATCATCAAGTACGGGGTACTACCGGCAAGACGGAGATGAGATCCAGTGGCTGATCCATAAAAATGTGTTTATCCGTGATCTCCAGCTGCGCAAGCAATACATCAGTCAATTGACTCCTCTAGTTCAAAGGCGCTGGTTTGAATCAAACGAGGGAGCCAGGGGGACGCTACGAGTAAAAGTGAATGGCAAGTTGGAAAGGTTCTTTGCCTTTACACCTTCCCAAATTATCGAAGAACTAGAGGAGCTGACAGCCGATGCGTAATCCGTTTCCCAGTTTTCCCACATTTCCCAACGTAGTGACATGGAGGAGGAGTTATGACAAGCAATGAACAGGTCCTTCTCCAGTCCATTTTGGCTAAAATCGATCATGTCGAGCGGGTTGTGTTAGAGCAGCGTTTGCAGCAACAAAAGGTGGAACTCCTTGGAAAGGACATTCTAACGGTTGATGAATGTGCTGTCTTACTCGGTTTGTCTACAAATCAGCTGTACAAGTTGACTAGCTCTGCGGAAATACCATTTTTTAAACTTGGTAAGCATCTCCGATTTGAGCGTCAAGCCATAATGAAATGGGTTGAGGAGCAGCGTGTTTCATCTCACTATGAGATCGAAAAAAGGGCAGCAAACTATGTCGCCACCACTTCTCGTAAGTAGTACCTTCTATAGCAGCGGCCTTAGGCCGCTGAATCCTTTCCAGAAGAAGCAAAAATATCGGGGAATGTGAGCATGGCTTCCATCCTACGTTGTTCTATGATGTCAGCGTAGATCTCGGTTGTCTTGAGTTCGCTGTGGCCGAGCAGTTTCGATACTGCGTATATATCGATTCCTCGGCTAAGCTGAATTACAGCAAAAGTATGACGACCAGCATGGAACGTAACGTGCTTACTTATTCCAGCAGCCAGAGCCCATCTAAGCAGCTCTACATTTATATAAGAAGAGTATTTTAATCCCTTGAATACGCGCTCGTGAGAGGCTTTGGGGCTACCCAAAAGTGATTCTGCTGACTTTGGTATGTCTAAATACTGAAGGCTCTTAGCATCGCCCTGAGAGAGTTTGGCTTGGTCGAAGATAATTCGTTTGTGATTATTGAATGTCTCTACTTCTGACCAAGTAAGTCGATGGATATCGCACCAACGCATCCCCGTTGCACATGAGAACAAAAACGCACGTTTAAGGACTGGGTAGCGACATTCTGTGTGAGCTAAAGCGTTGACCTCATCCAATGTGAGATAAACACGCTTAGTCGTTTTCGCTTTGATACTGGTCACTTGTGAAAGCGGGTTATCACGAATAATACCTTCTCGATGCGCTTCGTTGATCGCCGCGCGAACTTTATTGAAGTAGGAGCTTTGTGTGTTGCGAGATAACGCGGTATCACTTTTGGTTTTCGCTTCATTGGTCAGGTAATACTTAAATCCGTCTAACCAGTCTTTATCCAGCTCATCAAAGCTAAGGTCATGTTTCCCGCAGTAGAACAGCAGGTGCTTACGTGCTGAAAGCCAGATCGAGTGGTTGGAGGTTGAGGTGGTTTGTTCTTTGATGTCAATTTGCCGTTGAAAGTAATCAATGAAGCTAGCTGAACGCTTAGTTCTATCCTCAAAACCATGCTTTTGGGATTGCCACTCAACCAGTCGTTTACTCTTAATGGTTTCGGCTAGGAGAAGGTGCTCTTTGTTATGTTTTCGCTGAGCTGGTGTTTTGGGTTTGTCATAGATAAACAGATCCAGCACTTCGTGTTCACGTTTTCGCTGACGAGATCCGTTTGATTTAGTGGTATAACCGTGGTCATAAATGAGACGCAATGTTCGCGTTCCATCTGCTTTAAGTGTCCGTTTTTCAATGAAAATTTTCATGTTTGTCCCCAATTGGTCCCCAATACGGCATTTATCATGTCATTGGGGACCAACTGGGGACTAGATTTGGCAATTAACGGCAACGGATGGAAACAAACGGCAAATGACGATTTAATAAAATCAGTATGTTATCTACCGTTGCTTGCTGTTGTTTTCCGTTATTTGCCCACTTTACTTCCCGATACAGAATGAAGAGAAGATTCGTCCCAGTAAGTCGTCAGAACTGAACTCACCGGTAATCTCATTGAGATGTTGTTGGGTGATACGTAGCTCTTCAGCCAATATTTCACCTGCCATATAGCCTTCAAGCTGCTCCTGGCCTATTTGAAGGTGCTGTGCGGCACGTTCTAATGCATCGAGATGACGACGACGAGCCATAAACCCACCTTCACTGTTGCCAGAGAAGCCCATACACTCCTTGAGATGATCGCGCAGAGCTTCAACCCCTGCACCAGTCTTCGCTGACAAACGGATAAGAGTAGGGTTATTGACGTGGCAGATCCCCATATCTTCACCCGTTTGATCCGCTTTATTACGGATCACAGTTATGCCAATGTTGTCTGGTAGGCGATCCACAAAATCTGGCCAGATATCTTTCGGATCGGTGGCATCGGTTGTCGTGCCATCCACCATGAACAACACGCGGTCTGCTTGGGCTATTTCATCCCACGCGCGTTCGATACCGATTTTCTCTACTTCATCGGAAGCATCACGCAAACCTGCTGTATCAATAATGTGTAGTGGCATGCCATCAATATGGATATGCTCACGCAGTACATCACGCGTGGTTCCTGCGATGTCGGTTACGATTGCAGATTCTTTACCCGATAGCGCGTTCAGTAGGCTTGATTTGCCCGCATTTGGACGACCCGCAATCACGACTTTCATCCCTTCACGCATAATAGCGCCTTGGTTAGCTTCTTTGCGCACCGCATCTAGGTTGTCGATGATGGCTTGTAGGTCACCAGCCACTTTACCGTCGGCCAAAAAGTCGATCTCTTCTTCAGGGAAGTCGATGGCTGCTTCAACATAGATACGCAAATGAATCAGCGACTCAACTAAGGTATTAATGCGGCCTGAAAATGCGCCCTGTAAGGATTGCAGTGCCGATTTTGCTGCTTCTTCAGAACTGGCATCAATGAGGTCTGCGATCGCCTCGGCTTGAGCGAGGTCGAGTTTATCGTTCAGAAATGCGCGTTCAGAGAACTCACCAGGGCGAGCAGCTCGAATACCATCTATACCTAGAATGCGTTTTATCAGCATATCCATCACGACAGGGCCGCCATGGCCTTGCAGCTCAAGTACGTCTTCACCGGTAAATGAGTGTGGGTTAGGGAAGTACAGTGCGATGCCCTGATCAAGCACAGTGCCATCTTCTGACTTAAACGGCAGGTACTCTGCGTAGCGGGGCTTTAGTGTTTTGCCAGTGACTTCTAACGCCACTTGGTTGGCTTTAGGGCCAGAAACTCGAATAATACCGACACCGCCACGACCAGGCGCGGTCGCTTGAGCGACAATCGTATCTGTAGTCATAATTTTGCCTTTTGAGCTGGGCTATAGGGAAGATACCTAGGGAGCCATCACAATTAATTAGCTGAATTGTAATCAGCCAAAAACAAAAAGGCGACCTTTTGGCCGCCTTTCTCAATCATTTCCTAAAAGGTTACTTGCTGTGTAAGCCTTTTTTCTCTAATCCTTTGTAGATCAGAGTTTGCTGGATAAGCGTTACGATGTTCGACACCAACCAGTACAGAACGAGACCTGATGGGAAGAACAAGAAGAAGAAGGTAAACATAACCGGCATAAAGGTCATGATCTTCTGCTGCATTGGATCCGTTACTGTTGTCGGGCTCATCTTCTGGATTAGGAACATTGACGCACCCATCAGTAGAGGCAGGATGTAGTAAGGGTCCTGCGCTGAAAGGTCATGAATCCAACCGAAGAATGGAGAGTGACGTAGCTCAACCGATTCCATTAGTGCCCAGTAAAGCGCGATGAAGATAGGCATCTGTAGGATAAGAGGTAAACAGCCACCTAGTGGGTTCACTTTCTCTTTCTTGTACAGTTCCATCATTTCTTGGCTCATGCGCTGACGGTCATCACCGATACGCTCACGCATTGCTTGCAGCTTAGGCTGTAGCATGCGCATTTTCGCCATAGACGTGTATTGCGCTTTTGTTAGTGGGTACATTGCACCACGAACGATGAAGGTCAGACAGATGATTGCCACACCCCAGTTGCCAACAAAGCTCTGGATGAATGAAAGCAACATATGAAGAGGCTTCGCAATGAACCATAACCAGCCGTAGTCCACTACTAGGTCTAGGTTAGGTGCCACTTCTGCCATTTCATCTTGCAGTTTTGGACCAACCCAAAGTGTTGCTTCAAACTTAGCCTGATCGCCTGTTGCGATAGTTTTGTTCGGCATACGAACGCCGATGTCGCCGAGGTTGCCAATTACACGAGTGTATAGGTTAGTACCTGGTTCGTTACGTGGGATCCAAGCTGCGGCAAAGTAGTGCTGAATCATTGCTGCCCAACCTTGGCCATCGGCTAGGTTAAGAGACAGGTTGCGATCCTGCATATCATCAAAGCTGTACTTCTTGTAACGCGTATCTTCTGTTGAGTATGCGCCACCACGGTAAGTAGGCATTGTGATGCTACCACCATCGTCCATTAGGTTTTGACGTAGGTGAGCGTACATACCAAATGTTGCGTTGTTGCCTGAGTTGTTCACTACATCGTATTCAACATTAAGCGCGTAGCTGCCGCGTTTAAAGATGTAAGTTTTGGTGTATTCGATGCCGTTTGCAGTGAATGTCATCGGAACGCGAAGTTCATCTTGACCGTCAGCCATTGTGAAGCTGTCTGCACTTACGTTGTAGTGAGGGCGATTTGTGCTGCTCAAGTCGATACCTTGAGGACCCACTAGACCGCTTTGAGCGATAAATTGGTGACCTTGAGCGTCTTTAAGCAGAACAAAGGAATCTGATGAATCTAACTCAGCAGAGTATTCGTTAAGGTTGGCATGTACCACATCGCCACCAACGGTGTCGATCGACAGAGTTAAAACATCAGTCGTTACTGTGATAGTTTTTGCAGAAGCTTGCTGTTGACCAGGAACTGGGTCAAGTTCATCAGCAAAAGATGGTGCAGGTAGAGTGCTGCTTGATTGAGCCTGTTCAACTGCTTGAGGTTCTGGATTCTTTGCAACTTGCCATTGTTGAAACAGCAAAAAAGAAACCAGGGCCAAACCGATGAGCAGGATATTACGTTGAGAATCCATCGTTAGTTATCTCTGTCTTGTTTTTGGACTGGTGGAACGGGGTCATACCCCCCTTCATTCAAAGGGTGGCATTTTAATAGACGTTTGCCTGATAACCAACATCCTTTTACAAAACCGTGAGCTCTCAAAGCTTCTAGCGCGTAAGTGGAACAGGTTGGTGTGAACCGGCAACGAGGACCAATCAAAGGGCTGATAAACCAGCGATACAGATAAACGAGCCCAATGGCTATCCACGTGAAGGGCGAGACAGGCGTTGCCATAGCTTATCAAACAACTTAAAAATTTCCTCATTGCTTAAATCTTGCGCGCTTTTCTTCGCAATCACAACAAAATCTTTGTTTGGAAGCTGATGTTGATTGTTACGAAAGCTTTCACGAGCCAAACGCTTAAATCGGTTACGACCGACAGCCGTTTTGATTTGCTTTTTGGGAACCGCTAAACCTAATCGTGGGTGAGAAAGTTTGTTATTGCGAGCAATGATGGTGAAATGAGGCGAGCCAGCTCGATGAGCTTGCTGGAAGACGTTTTGATAATGCTCGGGAGTTAACAAACGTAACTCCCGATTAAACGCGTACGTGTTCAAAATAAACTAGCGATTATTTTGATAGGCGCGCACGGCCTTTTGCACGACGTGCGTTGATAACTTTACGACCGTTCTTAGTTGCCATGCGAGCACGGAAGCCGTGAGTACGCTTGCGCTTTAGAACTGTAGGTTGAAAAGTGCGTTTCATGATAATTACCTTTACTGATCAGTAGTTTTAGGTTCTTGTTAAACCCGGCGTGGGTATTTGCTTTCTTATATAAAGAAGCTCTTTATATAGAGAAGGACAACCGACGCCTCTCAACAAAGAGGCGGAATTGTAATCACACTCACATAATGTGTCAATGACTCAATGAGTACGAAATTCCGGCCGGGCGATTATACGTAGTGTGAGTAAAATCTCAAGGATCAATCGATCCTGATGCTTGATCGTTACTCTATTCCTACTTGGTTAAGGAATTTTTTCAAACGAGGATCTTGTGGATTATCGAAGATATCCTGTGGAGAACCTTGCTCAACGATATTGCCTTCCGCCATGAAGATCACTCTATCAGCGACTTCTTTAGCAAATTGCATCTCGTGTGTTACCACCAGCATGGTTTGATGCTGATTAGCTAACTTCTTCATTAATGAGAGAACTTCACCGACCCATTCCGGATCCAGCGCAGAAGTTGGTTCGTCAAACAACAGCAGTTCTGGTTGCAGCGCCATCGCTCGGCCGATACCCACACGTTGTTGTTGGCCGCCAGACAATGCCGCTGGATAACTATCGCCTTTATCCCCAAGACCGATGTCATCCAGAATTTGTTGCGCTCGTTTGAGAGCATCGGCTTTTTTCCAGCCTCGAACGGTCACTAGACCTTCGGCAATGTTCTGGCGCGCATTCATGTGGGCAAACAGGGCATAGTTTTGGAACACAAAGCCAGTTCGACGACGCAGCGCTAATACTTCGGCTTTAGTGTGTTTTTGAGTATCAACGGAGATGTCATCTATCGTGATACGACCTTCATCTGCTTGTTCTAGAAAGTTCACCGTACGCAGCAAGGTTGATTTACCCGTGCCACTTGAGCCGATAATCACGATGATCTCACCTTGCTTAATATCGAGGTCGATGCCTTTCAGCACTTCAGTCTCACCAAAACGTTTGTGAATATTTTCTAACTTAATCATCGTACGTACGCCTTATTCAGTTTTGCTTCTGCCCAGATTTGTACGCGAGTCAGAATCACCACCACTCCCCAGTAAATAAGAGCAACCGCAAGGAAAGCTTCAAAGAAACGGAAACTTGATGAGGCTTCCATCTGTGCTTTCGCCATGATTTCGGCCACACCAAGCGTGAAAGCGAGAGACGTTGACTTGATCATATCGATGAAATAGTTCATCAATGAAGGCAGTGCGACACGCGTTGCTTGAGGTAAAATCACTCGGCGCATTGCTTGGGATGTCGTCATACCGACCGATAAGCTCGCTTCCATTTGGCTGCGATCAATGCCAATAATGGCGGCACGAATACTTTCCGCCATATAAGCGGCAAAGTGCAGCGTTAAACCGATCACCGCTGCTGAAAAGGCGTCGATACCGACCATCAATGGAAAAATTTGCGGTAAGCCGTAATAAAGCAGGAAAAGCTGAACCAACAGTGGGGTGCCACGGAAGAAGCTGATGTACAGTTGGCTTAATTGATCCAGAACTGGCAGTTTAAATACGCGAATATTGGCTAAAATGACGGATAAAATCAGCGAAAACACCAATCCCCATGTCGCCATTTCCATGGTTGTGCCAAGATATTTCAGCAATATCGGCAGCAGTTCCAACATGTAATTAAAGTCAAATCCCATACGGCTTACCTAAAGGCTAGAGAAAAGAAAAGGTGGAAAACAAGTTCCACCTTTACGTAAGTTTATTTTAGTCCGAGAGTGATACCACTTTGCGGCCTAAAGTACAAAGAGTTCTTATTTCGTGATGTCAGCGCCAAACCACTTCACGGAAATTTTCTCTACTGTACCATCTGCGCGCATCTCAGCCAGTGCTTTGTTTACTTCTTCTTGCAGCTTACGACCTTTCTCGTTGTCAACGAAAGGCCATGCGTTTTGAATGGTCTCAAACGGTTCGCCTGCCAATTCCAGAGGAAGGCCAGTTTTCTTAATCAGCTCTAACGCAGAAAGACGATCCATTACAAACGCGTCTGCACGACCGAGCGCCACGTCATGTTCGATACCTGTGTCGTACGTTTTAATGTTGATCTTGCCGTCTTTGTCGTATTGACGCAGCAGTTGCTCAAAGTTAGAGCCTAGGTTCACCGCAACGGTTTTGCCCGCAAGATCGTCAACACCTTTGATGCTGTCGTTGCCTTTACGCACGGTAATTTGTGCGCCATCTACAACGTAAGGGTCAGCAAATAGGTATTTAGCTTTACGCTCATCAGTCATGGTGATTTGGTTGGAGATCGTATCGATACGACCAGTTTCTAAAAGACCAAATAAACCAGAGAAGTTGGCTGTTACGTATTCGATTTTGTAATCGTTACGTTTACCGATTTCATCCCACATGTCGACTTCAAAGCCTTGTAGCTTGTCTTGCTTTACAAAAGTAAACGGGAAGTAGCGACCTGACATACCAACTTTGACTTCAGTAGCGGCTTGTACGGTTGCTGCCGACAGTGCAATGGCTGCAACGGCAACCTTAATCCAGTTTTTCATAATACATCTCCATAATTTTATGGTTGGAAATACTACTGTTAGTTAGCTCAATTAAATAAATAACCAAGAGCAATAACCTAGACCTGTGAGTTATTAGATAATAGAAGAAGAATGTTAAATGTGACGAAAATGCGAACTGAACCTAGCGAAATGATCGACAAAATCAGCATTGGGAATAAAATAATACACAGACTTATCACCAATCGCTCGATCTTGTGAGTTTTGCCCAATTGTGGATCGTTGTGTGGGCAAATTTGGGGCAAGGTGTGTTGATCTCATCAAGTTTGCAGAAATAATTGTGAATAACTTGGATCTTATTCACTGGATCGTCGATCAATCGCTGGCGATCTTGGTTATCAACAGGTAAAATTGCCAGTCTTTTCCGATAATTCAATTACTCAGTGGGGGCACCGTGTCATCTTCGCTTTGGCTGCAATGTTTGCAGCAGCTTCAAGAAGAGCTACCAGCTACAGAATTCAGCATGTGGGTTCGTCCGCTACAAGCGGAGCTCAATGACAATACTCTCACTCTATTCGCGCCAAACCGCTTTGTGTTGGACTGGGTGCGTGATAAGTATCTGAACAATATTACTCGCTTACTGCAGGAATACTGCGGTGGCGATATTCCTAACTTACGTTTTGAAGTGGGGAGCCGACCTGTCTCTGCACCAAAACCAGCGCCGACACGTACGCCTGCAGATGTGGCTGCCGAGTCATCTGCACCTGCGCAATTACAGGCGCGTAAGCCAGTACACAAAACCTGGGATGACGACGCTCAAGCGATTGCGGCTATCAATCACCGCTCAAACATGAACCCAAAACACAAGTTCGATAACTTTGTTGAAGGTAAGTCGAACCAACTGGGTTTGGCTGCGGCGCGTCAGGTATCGGATAACCCAGGTGCAGCTTACAACCCACTATTCCTATACGGCGGCACGGGTTTGGGTAAAACCCACTTATTGCATGCGGTGGGTAACGCGATTGTGGATAACAACCCGAACGCAAAAGTGGTCTACATGCACTCAGAACGTTTTGTGCAAGACATGGTGAAAGCGCTGCAAAACAATGCGATTGAAGAATTCAAACGCTACTACCGCAGCGTGGATGCGCTCCTTATCGATGACATCCAATTCTTTGCTAATAAAGAACGTTCACAAGAAGAATTCTTCCATACCTTCAACGCACTATTGGAAGGTAATCAGCAGATCATTCTAACGTCTGACCGTTATCCTAAAGAAATTAATGGCGTTGAAGATCGTCTTAAATCTCGCTTTGGTTGGGGTCTTACTGTTGCGATCGAGCCGCCTGAGCTTGAAACGCGTGTGGCGATCTTGATGAAAAAAGCTGAAGATCACCAAATCCACCTTGCTGATGAAGTGGCATTCTTCATTGCCAAGCGTCTGCGTTCGAACGTTCGTGAGCTAGAAGGTGCACTGAACCGTGTTATTGCGAACGCGAACTTTACTGGCCGTCCAATTACGATTGATTTTGTTCGTGAAGCGCTGCGCGATCTGCTTGCTCTACAAGAGAAGCTTGTGACAATCGATAACATTCAAAAGACAGTGGCGGAATACTACAAGATTAAAGTAGCGGACTTGCTGTCTAAGCGTCGTTCTCGTTCTGTAGCGCGTCCTCGTCAGCTGGCTATGGCGTTAGCAAAAGAACTAACCAACCATAGCTTGCCTGAAATTGGCGATGCGTTTGGGGGCCGCGATCATACGACCGTACTTCATGCTTGTCGCAAGATTGAGCAGCTGCGTGAAGAGAGCCACGACATTAAAGAAGATTACTCTAACTTGATTCGCACCCTGTCTTCGTAATCGGTTAGAATAACGGTATTCTAAGCAAATCATTTATTGAGCTGACAGCGTAAAGAGCCAAGCATGAAATTTACCATTGAACGTAGTCATTTAATCAAACCGCTACAGCAGGTTTCGGGCGCTTTAGGTGGCCGACCAACCCTGCCAATCCTGGGTAACCTACTTCTTAAAGTAGAAGAGAACGTATTGTCGATGACGGCAACCGATCTTGAAGTAGAGTTAGTAAGCAAAGTGACGCTAGAAGGTGATTTTGAAGCGGGCAGCATTACCGTTCCTTCGCGTAAGTTTCTCGATATCTGCCGCGGTTTACCGGACGATGCGATCATCACATTTGTATTAGAAGGTGATCGTGTACAAGTTCGCTCTGGTCGCAGCCGTTTCTCGTTGGCAACGCTTCCTGCGAACGATTTCCCTAATATTGAAGACTGGCAAAGCGAAGTGGAAGTATCACTGAGCCAAGCTGATTTACGTACGCTGATCGACAAAACTCAGTTCTCGATGGCGAATCAAGACGTTCGTTACTACCTCAACGGCATGTTGTTTGAAATTGACGGCACCACGCTACGCAGCGTGGCGACGGACGGCCACCGTATGGCGGTATCGCAAACTCAGCTAGGTGCGGACTTTGCGCAGAAGCAAATCATCGTGCCACGCAAAGGTGTGCAAGAATTAGTAAAGTTGATGGATGCGCCAGAGCAGCCCGTAGTACTTCAGATCGGTAGCTCCAATGTTCGTGCTGAGGTGAATAACTTTACTTTTACCTCTAAGTTGGTTGATGGTCGTTTCCCTGACTACCGCCGTGTATTGCCTCAGAGCACCAATAAGACACTAATAGCAAGTTGTGACGAGTTGCGCCAAGCCTTCTCTCGTGCTGCGATTCTTTCCAACGAAAAATTCCGTGGCGTGCGAGTGAATCTGGCTGATACTGAAATGCGCATAACCGCGAATAACCCAGAACAAGAAGAAGCGGAAGAGATGCTTGATGTAACCTTTGAAGGTGACGCCATCGAAATCGGCTTTAACGTAAGCTATGTGCTTGATGTTCTGAACACGTTGCGTTGTGAAAATGTACGTGTGTCGATGTCGGATGCTAACGCCAGCGCGTTGATTGAAAATGCCGACGATGACAGTGCCATGTACGTGGTGATGCCAATTCGTCTATAAGCCAACTGAATGCCTCTTTCTCGTCTCATCATTCAGCAGTTTCGAAACATTAAAGCCTGTGATATTGAGTTATCAGCAGGCTTTAACTTTCTTATCGGGCCGAACGGCAGCGGTAAAACCAGTGTCTTAGAAGCGGTTTATCTGCTCGGGCATGGCCGCTCATTCAAGAGCTCTCTCACCGGACGAGTGATACAAAATGAGTGTGACGAACTGTTTGTTCATGGTCGTTTTTTGAACTCGGATCAATTTGAGCTACCTATCGGCATTAATAAGCAGCGTGATGGCTCAACAGAGGTTAAAATAGGCGGTCAATCTGGACAAAAATTAGCGCAGTTGGCACAAGTTCTGCCTCTGCAGTTGATACACCCAGAAGGGTTTGATTTACTGACAGATGGCCCTAAACATCGTCGTGCGTTTATTGATTGGGGCGTGTTTCATACCGAGCCCGCTTTTTATCAAGCATGGGGAAGGTTCAAGCGCCTGAACAAGCAGCGCAACGCGTTGTTGAAAACCGCCAATAGTTATCGTGAGCTCAGTTATTGGGATCAGGAAATGGCAGGGTTGGCTGAAAACATCAGCCAATGGCGAGCAAGTTACATCGAGCAGATGAAAACCGTCGCAGAAACTATCTGTCAGACATTTTTGCCAGAATTTGAGATCCAATTGAAGTATTATCGTGGCTGGGATAAAGACACTCCATACCACGAGATACTAGAAAAGAATTTTGAGCGTGATCAGGCATTGGGATACACCTTTAGTGGCCCAAACAAAGCTGATTTGCGCATTAAAGTGAACGGAACGCCCGTTGAAGATGTTCTGTCACGCGGTCAATTAAAACTCATGGTGTGTGCATTGCGTGTAGCGCAAGGGCAACACCTGACAGAGATGGCCGGTAAACAATGCATTTACCTAATTGATGACTTCGCGTCGGAATTAGATAGCCAACGTCGCAAGCGTCTTGCTGACTGCTTAAAAGAGACGGGCGCACAAGTATTTGTAAGCTCTATCACTGAAAGCCAAATCGCCGATATGTTGGACGATAACGGTAAATTGTTTCATGTGGAACATGGCAGGATAGAGTCAAACTAGAAGAGAGAAACTCATGTCTGAAAATTACGATTCATCGAGTATTAAGGTACTGAAGGGTCTGGATGCGGTACGTAAGCGTCCAGGAATGTACATCGGCGATACGGACGACGGCACCGGCCTTCACCACATGGTTTTCGAGGTGGTGGATAACTCAATTGATGAAGCGTTGGCAGGTCACTGTAAAGACATCGTTGTGACAATTCATGAGGATAACTCGGTTTCCGTTAGCGATGATGGTCGTGGCATTCCAACAGAAATCCACTCAGAGGAAAATGTCTCTGCAGCAGAAGTAATCATGACGGTTCTTCACGCGGGTGGTAAGTTCGACGATAACTCATACAAAGTATCGGGTGGTCTTCACGGGGTAGGTGTTTCAGTAGTAAACGCACTATCAGAGAAAGTTGAGCTAACGATTCATCGTGGTGGCCATATCCATACGCAAACCTACCGCCATGGTGAGCCTCAAGCGCCACTAGCCGTTGTGGGTGATACGGATAAAACCGGTACACAAATTCGTTTCTGGCCAAGTGCCGAGACGTTCTCTAACACAGAGTTCCACTATGACATTCTGGCGAAGCGCCTGCGTGAACTGTCATTCCTGAACTCTGGTGTGTCGATCAAATTGGTTGATGAACGTGAAGCGGACAAACATGATCACTTCATGTATGAAGGTGGTATTCAAGCGTTCGTTGATCACCTAAACACCAACAAAACGCCAATCATCGAAAAAATCTTCCACTTTAACTCTGAGCGTGAAGACGGCATTTCAGTTGAAGTGGCGATGCAATGGAACGATGGTTTCCAAGAGAACATCTTCTGCTTTACCAACAATATCCCACAGCGTGATGGTGGTACTCACCTTGCTGGTTTCCGTGCTGCGCTAACACGTACATTGAACAGCTTTATGGATAAAGAAGGTTTCTCGAAGAAAGCGAAAACAGCGACTTCAGGCGACGATGCGCGTGAAGGTCTAACTGCGGTTGTTTCGGTGAAAGTGCCTGATCCTAAGTTCTCAAGCCAAACAAAAGACAAACTGGTTTCTTCTGAAGTGAAATCAGCTGTTGAGTCTGCAATGGGTGAAAAACTGTCTGAGTTCCTGATTGAGAACCCGACAGAAGCGAAGATGGTTTGTTCGAAAATCATCGATGCAGCACGTGCTCGTGAAGCAGCGCGTAAAGCTCGTGAAATGACGCGCCGTAAAGGTGCGCTAGACCTAGCTGGCCTTCCAGGTAAACTTGCAGACTGTCAGGAAAAAGATCCGGCACTCTCTGAACTATACATAGTGGAGGGTGATTCGGCAGGCGGCTCCGCAAAACAAGGCCGTAACCGTAAGAACCAAGCAATCCTACCGCTAAAAGGTAAGATTCTTAACGTAGAAAAAGCACGTTTCGACAAGATGCTATCTTCTCAAGAAGTAGCAACACTGATCACCGCACTAGGTTGTGGTATCGGTCGTGACGAGTACAACCCGGACAAGCTTCGTTACCACAACATCATCATCATGACCGATGCCGATGTCGATGGTTCGCACATCCGTACGCTACTGTTGACCTTCTTCTACCGTCAAATGCCAGAGCTTATCGAGCGTGGTTACGTGTACATCGCTCAGCCACCACTATACAAAGTGAAAAAAGGCAAACAAGAGCAGTACATCAAAGATGAAGAAGCGATGAACCAATACCAAGTATCATTAGCTCTGGATAATGCATCGCTACACGTAAACGCAGAAGCACCTGCACTGGCTGGTGAAGCACTAGAGAAGCTTGTTCAACAGTACAATGCGGGTATTAAACTGGCGGAACGTATGAGCCGTCGCTACCCAAGTGCTTTGGTAAACGAGTTGATTTACACTCCTCGCCTAACGCCAGAGCAATGCCATGACGCATCAGTTGTGGAAGCTTGGACGAAGCAGCTTATTGAACAGCTGAATGCGAAAGAAGTGGGGGCAAGCCAGTACAGCTACGAAGTTGAGCAGCACGAAGAGCTAGGCTTAAACTTGCCTAAGATTGTGGTTCGTACTCACGGCGTGACGCACGAACATGCAATTAGCATCGACTTCCTAAACTCGAAAGAGTACGGCAAGTTGGCTGATCTATCAGAAGCACTTGATGGACTTCTGGAAGAAGGCGCGTACATCAAACGTGGTGAGCGTACTATGCCAGTGGCAAACTTTGCAGAAGCGCTTGACTGGTTAGTGAAAGAGTCAATGCGTGGCTTAAGCCGTCAGCGCTACAAAGGTCTAGGTGAGATGAACCCAGACCAACTTTGGGAAACCACCATGGACCCAGAAACTCGTCGTATGATGCAGGTAACGATTGAAGATGCGGTAGGTGCAGATCAACTGTTCACTACGCTAATGGGTGACCAAGTAGAACCTCGTCGTAACTTCATCGAAGAGAACGCACTGAAAGTAGCGAACCTAGACGTATAACGACACTGTTCGTGATCGTAAAAAGCAGCGAGAAATCGCTGCTTTTTTTGTTGTACCACCAGCTAAAATCGCCACTTTCTGCTAAAGCGGATGTTTTTCTGGTACTAACTGCCAACAACCCGATCAAGCCTGCCATTTTATATCTGTTTTCTTTTTTTCTCGCCATTTTGTTCGCTTGAGCGCTTTTGCTTTCTTTTTTCTGCTCGCTATAGTGCTGAAGAGCTGATGATTAAGGAGACTAAGAAAATGGTGATGACTTTCCTGAACTAAGCCGGAAGTGATGCACTTCCGGTTCAATGCACTGAATTTATTTGTAAGACAAGGCATTAAGAAGGAAATAATCATGTTTGAACGCTGGTTCTCAGCGTACTGCTTGGCGCTGCGAACTTGGTGGTTAACCAGTCGCTTTTTAACCTATCAATCACCACTAAGGTTGTTATCGCTATTTGAAACCTGCGAGCAACAAGCCCATTGCCGTAACCGAACTCGTATTGCGGTTGGGGACACGGTTCGCTTAGTGGATGTTGAACGCGCCTATCAATATCGCATGACGTTAGTCAGCTCGCGCAAGGGGCAGCCGATGACAGGTATGCTCGCGGTCGATTCTTATTTGGGATCTCGACTGTTAGGTCGAGCTAAAAATGATGCGCTCGAAGTGGAAATTTTTAATCAGCGACGCTGCTTTGTGATTACTGAAATTGTTCATCACTCGCAGCCACCAGCTCAGAAAATGCTGTGTGGTTGTCTGTTGTGCCAATAAATAGAGGTGAAGTCATGAGTAAGAAAGAAAAGAAACAACCGCAGTTGAGTCTAAAAGAAAAGCGCAAACTAAAGCAGGAAAAGGCGGCAGAAAAGGGCGTTGTAAAAGCGCGTAAATCCTCCCGCAAGTAAAGTGTAGATTGAGCCCTCCAGAACGGTGGGCTTTTTATCACTGATCGTGAAGTGATGAGGAACTAAGCTGTTCAAGGGGATAGTGGATGCTTTAAAAATTTTTTATTTTTTCCCTTGAAAGTCATTTTTGACGACCTTATATCTAGTTGTGAAGAGGGTGACTGGCTTGCTAGAGACTAGAAGACCAGCCCTCTGAAATCGCTAAAACGAGATCGCTCAGAAGAGGATATGGCGTTTTAGCACACAACTTAAACCTTTAGATTCAATATCATGTCTCCGAGCCAAACCAAGGCCAGTGGAATGATAAGAATCTCTTAGTTCGGCGTTGGTTTTTGCATAAACACGCCAGTAGGATGAAACTCATCTGAACTAAGACTATTGCTTAATTAAGAGGATAGATTTATGCGTAATGTAGATTTCTCACCACTATACCGTAATGCAATTGGCTTTGATCGTCTGCTAAACCTGATGGAAGCGAATACAGCGAAAAATACTTCTGGCGGTTACCCTCCATACAACATTGAGCAAAAAGACGAGCACAACTACCGTATTACTATGGCCGTTGCTGGCTTTGCTGAAGAACAGCTCGATCTGACTCAAAACGAAAACATGTTGATTGTGAAGGGCGAACGTAAAGCCGAAGAAGGCAAAAACTACGTTTACCAAGGTATTGCAGAACGTGATTTTGAACGTAAATTCCAGCTAGCGGATTACGTAAAAGTCGTGGGTGCATCAATGGAAAACGGTCTACTTCATATCGATTTAGTTCGTGAAATCCCTGAAGCCATGCAACCACGTAAGATTGCTATCGGTGGTAACAACCTGATTGAGAACAACTAATCAGTTAACCACCCAGTTATAGAATGAGAAAGAGCGCCATATGGGCGCTCTTTTTAGTTTGGGGTTTTCAAATCCGCTATTTTAAAGCCGTAATTTCAAAGAGAAGAACGGCTGAGTTCAATCCATCTATTTACCTTCGCGGTAAGCCTTTTCCACTTCTTCAGCGATAATCGCAATGCCTTTTTGCATCATTTCATCATCTTGAACGTAGTTCATACGCAGGCATTGGTGCGCGTGATCCCACTCGTCTTGCTGACCAATAAAGAAATATTCACCAGGGACAATCAATACGCCACGCGCTTTCAAGCGTTGGTACAGTTCCATTGTTGTGATTGGCAGTTCATCAAACCATAACCACAAGAAGATAGCGCCTTCCGGCTTGTGGATGCGGAATCGCTCATCGGTAATTGCTTGTTGGAGCAGTTCAACCGCACGTTGTGATTTTTGCTTGTAGAACGGCTTAATCACCTCTGAACTCAGTTTAAGCAGATCGCCTTTGCCAATTATATGGTTTGCCAGCGCTGGACCAACACTGCCCGGCGCTAGGCTGATGATGCCGTTCATATTGGTTAACGCTTGAGTGATTTCTTCACTCGCAATCACAATGCCACAACGCACACCTGGCAAGCCAAGTTTAGATAGGCTCATGCATAGGATGGTGTTTTCATTCCAGAACGGTTCGACATCTTCAAAGATGATGTTCGGGAAAGGTAGACCGTAGGCGTTATCGATGATCAGCGGGATGTTGTTCTCACATGCTAGCTTGTCCAGTTTACGTACTTCTTCGTCTGTCAGTACATTACCCGTTGGGTTGGTTGGACGAGACGCGCAGATTGCCGCAACAGAGTCGTCGACGGTTAGTTGCTCAAAATCGACGTGGTATTTAAACAGACCGTTATCTAACAGCTCGATTTCTGGGTGGTAAGAGATAAAGATATCTTCATCAATGCCTGCATCACCATAACCGATGTACTCAGGTGCGATAGGTAGTAGCACTTTCTTATGCGAACCATCTGGCTGTTTACCTGCCAACAAGTTGAACAAGTAGAAGAAGCCACTTTGGCTGCCGTTAGTTAGGCTGATGTTCTTTTCGGAAATATCCCAGCCGTAAGTTTCACGGAATAACTGAGCTAGCGCTTTGACGAACGCGTCTTTACCCTGCGGGCCATCGTAGTTGGCGAGGGCGGCGACGAGCTCCCCACTGGCGAGCATTTCCTCACTGGCTTGGTGAAAGTAATCGAGCATGGCAGGAATGGCGGCAGGATTACCTCCACCGAGCATGATGGCACCTGGTGTGCGCAGACCATCATTCAAATCGTCCATTAACTGCGTAATACCTGAATACTGATTAAATTTTTCACCAAACTTTGAGAACTGCATGCTGACTTATACCTAATTCATTGTGATTGCTTTGTGTATGTTTATGCCGATGTTTTATCGGCTTATCGAGTAATCCTTGACCTTACCTCAATGTGTAATTAACGCAAAGTGTGAATTAAGCCGAAAAAGAAAAAAGTGCGTCATCAGACCAGAGGGACGAGACTAAATGGCAAAAAGAACAATAAAAAAGGGAAGCTTATGCTTCCCTTGCTGGTGGAGAGAGTGTGATTTACTCACCGGTGTAAACAATCAGTACCTTGTCGTCTTGGTATTGGCGTTCGAACGCGTAGTAACCTTCTTGATTGCGAGTGATGTGCTTACCTTGAGCAACCGCTGGGTGGCGTTTACGGAATTCACCCAATTTTTGCCAATGTTGCAGCAGATCTTCACGCTCGCCATGAATCTTATCCCATGGCATATCTGAGCGTGTGCCTTGGTGGGCGTCTGAACCAGTAATGCCAAAATCACGAGCTATCTCATCACCGTAATAGATCTGTACTGCACCCGGAGCCAGCATCAGAGCATTTGCCGCACGTGCTTGGTCATCAAAGCTGCGGCTGCGAGCTGACCAAAACAGTTGTGTATCGTGTGAAGACAGGTAGCTCAACACATTGAACTCAGGATCGGTATTGATGCGCTCTGCATAGCGGCGGTAATCATTATCAAGTTGAGCGAAACACTTCAGCGCTTTTGGTGCCACATCAGATTGGAACTCGAAGTTGATGATGGAATCGAAGCCGTTATCGAAATACGGGCTCTTCACTACGCTGTGTGCCCACACTTCACCTGTCATCCAAAATGGCAGGTCATCTAGTGCTTTGTCTGGATTGTTTTGCTTCCACTGGGCAAGCGCTTGAGTGGTGCTGGCTTTCAACTCTGCCCACGCTTCCATTTCAACGTGTTTGGCCGTGTCGACACGGAAGCCGTCAATGCCGTAGTCACGTACCCAATCGGATAACCAGGTAATCAGGTGTTCACGTGGGGTTTGCAGCTCATCTTGCGCATTGGTGTCTTTATTGCGGAAGAAGTTTGGTAATCCGGTTTTCTTAGTCGATTCGGTTTTGAGATCCGGTAGGTAGTTCAAAGACATGGTGATATCGTTGTAGCCCGGAGCATCGTAGTCACCAATGTCGGTGCGGATCCAATCTTTGCCCCACCATTTATCCCACGCTTCGCTATCACCGTATTTGATGTAGTCGTTGAAGCTGTGCCAGCTTTGTCCTAATTTTGGCTGCCAGTCGGTCCATTTTTCACCAAGGACTTGTTTGGCTTCTTGGTCATCAAGGTAAAGCTGACCAAAGCCGAATTCCTGCATGTCTGCTAATGTCGCATAACCTGTGTGGTTCATGACTACATCCCAAATCACGCGGATACCTTTCTTGTGGGCGGTATCGACGAAGGTTCTGAGTTCATCTTCGGTACCCATGTTGGCATCAAGCTTGGTCCAATCTTGGTGATAGTAGCCGTGGTAGCCGTAGTGCTTAAAGTCGCCTTTATCGCCGCCGCCAACCCAGCCGTGGATTTGTTCCAGTGGTGAGGTTATCCAGATAGCATTCACACCAAGTGATTCGATGTAATCGAGTTTTTTCGTTAGACCCGCTAAGTCACCACCGTGGAAGGTACCAATCTCATATTTTCCGTCTTTACTGCGACCGTAGCTGTTGTCGTTGTCAGGGTTGCCATTGTAGAAGCGGTCAGTCATGACGAAGTACACTGTTGCGTTATCCCAGCTGAACGGTTTGTCGGCTTGCTGATCGACTTCTTCTAGCAGCAATAGACCTTGGCTCATAGGACCCGGCTGCATGGTGACGCTGCCATTGGCGACTGTGGCTTCTTGTCCGGTTAAGGCGTCACGAACGACAGTGCCATCATTAAAGGTTTGAGCAACATTGATGGTTTTTGGCGTGTCAGTTGCGACAGGGCAAGAGTAGGTGATGTCCTGAGTCTGTTTTGGTTTGATTTTTACCGTCAGCTCGTTGGTGGTTGGATTGAGCGTAAATTGATAGGTATTGGCTTTGAAGATGCGCAGCGGCATTTGTGCATCAGTGGCGCAGTTATCCATTTTTAATGGACGATTGAACTTGATGCGATCTTCTTCTGCTAGGGCAAAGCTACTGCCACAGCTTTGATTACTGTCGGCAATGGTAAAGGTGTAGCTGCCTTTTTCGAGTTTTTGCTCGGCGACAAGTAAGCCCTGTGAGTTTTCCTCAAAAACAGCGGTATCATCACCAACGCTTAATACGATGGCATTTTCTGGAATCTGGCTGCAGGCGCTCAGTAGACCAATAGAGAGTGCGAGAATTGTTTTTTTCATTGTGTCCTTCCCCCGAATAAACAGTCCAGTTATAGCAAAACTGTGCCTCTACAATCCGAGCTCTATACCAACAAGTTAAACGCGTCTCACCCTACAAATTTTAGTCTTGTTCACAAAATGAATAATAAGCGTCACCTTCATCGGTTTGAAGGCAACAAAAAAGGGAAGCATCTGCTTCCCTTTTACTTATTTCTTAATCACTTCGAAGAGTAATGAATTACTTTTGAAGCAAAGAAATGTCTGCGATCTGTAGGAACAGGTTACGCAGGTTGTTCAGTAGTGTCAGACGGTTCTTCTTAAGTGCTTCGTCGTCTGCCATTACCATTACGTTATCAAAGAACGCATCAACTGGTTCACGTAGGTCAGCTAGCTTGCTTAGGGCTTCTTGGTAGTTACCTGTAGCAAATGCTGGCTCTAGCGCTTCAGTCATTACTTCAACGCTTTCTGCTAGTGCTTTCTCTGCGTCTTCTTGTAGAAGTGCTAGGTCGATGTCTGCTGCTAGTTCGCCGTCGAATTTCGCTAGGATATTACCTACACGTTTGTTCGCTGCTGCTAGAGACTCTGCTGCTTCTAGTTCACGGAAGTGAGAAACCGCTTTAACTCGTTGGTCGAAGTCTGCTGGTTTCGTCGGACGACGAGCTAGAACCGCTTGAATGATGTCTACGCTGAAGCCTTCGTCTTGGTACCAAGCACGGAAACGACCAAGCATGAACTCGATAACGTCTTGCTCAACGTTGTCGTTGGTTAGGCGATCGCCAAACAGTGACTTCGCTTTCGCTACTAGGTCAACAAGATCTAGGTTGTAGCCGTATTCAACGATGATACGTAGTACACCTAGAGATGCGCGGCGTAGTGCGAATGGGTCGCTGCCTTTAGGCGCTTGACCAATACCGAAGATACCTACGATAGTGTCTAGCTTGTCTGCCATTGCAACTGCAGTTGAAACGCCGTTAGATGGTAGTTCATCACCTGCGAAACGAGGCATGTATTGCTCGTTCAGTGCTACTGCAACTTCTTCTGCTTCACCGTCGTGGCGAGCATAGTGCATACCCATAACACCTTGAGTATCCGTGAATTCGAATACCATTGAGGTCATTAGGTCACATTTTGCTAGTAGACCAGCACGCTTTGATTTCTCAACGTCAGCACCGATTTGCTCAGCAATGTAGCCAGCAAGTTCTGTGATGCGGTCTGTTTTGTCTTTGATCGTACCCAGTTGCTTTTGGAAGATCGCTTGCTCTAGTTCAGGTAGACGGTCGATAAGCGGACGCTTACGGTCTGTGTTGAAGAAGAACTCTGCGTCAGCAAGACGAGGGCGAACTACTTTCTCGTTACCTTCGATTACGTAACGAGGCTCTTTTGATTCGATGTTCGATACGAAGATGAAGTTAGGTAGTAGCTTCTTGTTTTCGTCGTAAACAGGGAAGTATTTTTGGTCACCTTTCATGGTGTATACCAACGCTTCAGAAGGCACTTTTAGGAACTCTTCTTCAAACTTCGCTGTTAGTACCACTGGCCATTCAACCAGAGACGTTACTTCTTCTACTAGGTCATCTTCTAGGTCAGCGATACCGCCAACCGCTGCTGCCGCTTTTTGTGCGTCAGCTAGGATGATTGCTTTACGCGCTTCGTAATCTGCCATTACTTTACCGCGCTCTTCTAGAATCGCAGGGTATTGCTCAGCAGAATCGATAGTGAACTCTTGCTCACCCATGAAGCGGTGACCACGGATAGTGCGGTCTGAAGCGACACCAAGGATCTCGCCTTCGATTAGGTCGCTGCCCATTAGCATGGTTAGCGTCTTAACTGGACGGATGAACTGAGTTGTTTTGTTACCCCAGCGCATTGGTTTTGCGATAGGTAGGTTTGCTAGTGCTTTCGCTGCAAGTTCAACTACGATCTCAGACGTTGGCTGACCTTTCACTTCTTGTTTGAACAGTAGCCATTCGCCTTTGTCTGTAACCATGCGTTCTGCTTGGTCAACCGTGATGCCACAACCGCGTGCCCAGCCTTGAGCCGCTTTTGTTGGGTTGCCTTCCGCGTCAAACGCTGCAGAAACCGCAGGACCACGTTTTTCAACAACTTTGTCAGACTGGCTGTCTGCTAGTGCTGCTACTTTTAGAGCAAGACGACGAGGTGCCGCGAACCATTTCACGCCTTCGTGAGCAAGCTCAGCGCCTTTTAGTTCTGCTTCGAAGTTTGCTGCGAATGCTTCAGCTAGAGTGCGAAGTTGCGTTGGTGGTAGCTCTTCTGTACCTAGCTCGATTAGAAATTCTTTTGCCATGTTACTCTACCCCTTACGCTTGTTCTTTCTTACACATTGGGAAGCCTAGAGCTTCACGCGATGCGTAGTATGCTTCTGCAACTGCTTTAGTCAGGTTGCGGATGCGTAGGATGTAACGTTGGCGTTCAGTTACTGAGATCGCTTTACGTGCGTCTAGTAGGTTGAATGCGTGACCGGCTTTTAGAATGCGCTCGTAAGCAGGTAGTGGCAGTGGCTTTTCAAGCTCAAGCAGCTCTTTACACTCTTTCTCGCACTGTTCGAAGAAACCAAATAGGAATTCAACGTCTGCGTGCTCGAAGTTGTAAGTCGATTGCTCTACTTCATTTTGGTGGAAGATATCACCGTAAGTCACTTTGCTGCCATCTGGTGCGATGTTCCAAACGAGGTCGTAAACAGAGTCTACTTCTTGGATGTACATTGCTAGACGTTCGATACCGTAAGTGATCTCACCAGTTACTGGCTTACACTCAAGACCACCAACTTGCTGGAAGTAAGTAAACTGGGTCACTTCCATGCCGTTTAGCCAAACTTCCCAGCCCAGACCCCATGCGCCTAGTGTTGGGTTTTCCCAGTTGTCTTCTACGAAACGGATGTCGTGTACAAGAGGGTCAATACCAAGAACTTCAAGGGAGCCAAGGTACAACTCTTGAATATTGTCAGGCGATGGTTTTAGCGCTACTTGGAATTGGTAGTAGTGCTGAAGACGGTTAGGGTTTTCACCGTAACGGCCATCAGTAGGACGACGTGAAGGTTGTACGTAAGCTGTCGACATTGGCTCTGGGCCAAGCGCTCGTAGACAGGTCATTGGGTGAGAGGTACCCGCACCCACTTCCATATCTAGCGGTTGAACAATGGTACAACCATTTTGAGCCCAATAATCCTGCAGCGCGAGGATCATTCCCTGGAAGGTTTTGATATCGTATTTTTGCATAAGTCAGGTTCGCGCGATTCTCTTGTTACTCGTTAATTCGTCATCTATGCCGAGTTTTTCAACTCTAACAACGGCGATAAAGAGTAATTACGGTTGAATAAATTAACAATCTAGTATAACCAGATATTGAGCATGGGAGTAGAGCTAATCTTGATTAATTCGTGGGCGATTTTCTCCTTTAATGAATTTTTACCGCGTTATCTGCTGTATTTTTCCTTAAAGGGAGTTTTTGCCTGCTTTGGCTCTTGAGAAGCGCAACAAAGGTGGCTAGAATTGCGCCTGTCTTTGGGGAGTAGCTTACCTGATGAAGTTTCTGTTTCATCTGGTTCGTCCGTCAACATAATTGGTGCAAAATCACCATGGCGTTCGAGACTTGAAGCCTTTCAAGTTTAGCAAGACCTTAGACAAATCATCACGAACCGGGGTAGGGGCGTGAGGTTTGTCTTCGGTTAAAAATAATAATCCCTGCCCCAATGAGCATGTCGTGAGCGTTTTAGCTATTTCAATTACTACTGTAGCGTTAGCAGAAATTGGCGATAAGACCCAATTGCTATCTCTATTACTTGCAAGTCGTTACCGAAAACCAATCCCAATTATTGCAGCAATCTTTTTGGCAACTATTGCCAACCACGCTTTGGCTGCATGGTTAGGTGTGGTTGTCGCAGACTATCTATCACCTGAGATTTTAAAGTGGGTGCTGGTGGTCAGTTTTGTCGCGATGGCGGCTTGGGTTCTGATCCCGGACAAACTGGATGATGACGAGCAGATTTCTAATCGAGGCCCATTTATTGCCAGCTTTATCGCGTTCTTCGTTGCGGAGATAGGCGATAAAACTCAGATCGCCACTTCCATCTTAGGGGCACAATACGCGGATGCGTTAAGTTTGGTGATTATCGGTACCACAATCGGTATGCTGCTGGCGAATGTACCTGTGGTCCTGATTGGTAAATTGTCGGCCGACAAGATGCCTTTAGGACTAATCCGTAAAATCACCGCATTTTTGTTTATTGCTCTGGCAATAGGGGCTGCACTGTTCTGATTTTTTACACGTGAAATGATGTGAGTTATCAATCATTAGTGGCGTGCTGCGCGAGTTCAAACTCTGACTCAAAATCGTTCCGTTGCGTGACGGATGACATATAAGTGTCATACTTGTCATGGTAGTTTAATGGTGTGAATGATAGCGAGAGGGCAAGTTTATGCTTACACGTTACATGGGGATGTCCCCGAAGAGTCAGAGTTATTTATTCACTTTTGGTTTAGCGCTGTGTTTACTAGCGATGGTGCTAACTGATATGTGGTTACCGATTGTAGCAGGATCGTTCGTTCTTACTGGATTGACAGTAGAAGCGTGGATTCGTGTCGCTCACATCATTCCTATGCATGAAGAGATGCGGGCAATGAAGAAACAACTTAACAAGCTCCAATCAGAAGTTCGCACACTCGAATACGACGAATAAACAAACGGCAGCCAATATTGGCTGCCGTTTTTAGTTCGACCAGATTATTCCAATCCTTTCTTGATCAGGTACTGATACGGAACTTGCTCCGTTTGCGCCGCAACTAATTGGTGGTCCATAAAGCGGCAGAAACTCGGAATGTCTCGAGTCGTGGATGGATCGTCTGCTTTGACCAGCAAAATCTCACCATCTTGCATGTTGCGAATTGTCTTCCTGACCATCATCACTGGCTCTGGGCAGCGCAGTCCTTCCGCCTCTAATGTCTTGTTTGCCAGTTCAGGATTAAAGCTCATAGTGTGATTCTCGTAACTAACTGAGCGTTGAATTTTACTTTCGTTGAAAAAATATTCAATAACCACTTGGCAAACCGAATTTTTTGTTTTACCTTAAATTAACAATTTGGTAACAACTGGCAAGGGAGAGGCAATGTTAACAGCGTTAGACAGACTTACGATTTACTCAGTGCTGTGTTTTATCTCGTTTTGTGCATTGCTACTCAGGACGCCAGCTGACACCTCTTTGACGCCTCTTGTAGGCATGGTTGCCACTATTATTGGGATTTGGATCGAGATGCGCAGATGGTCTGGCGCATCTGAGCCAGAAAATTAGCGCTTCTTGCTTGGATCAGAATGCTTTTAATAACGCTCACCTATTTTTACCGACACTTCATTCCGACACTATCCCCATTTTTCTTGGGCTTCCCCGCTGAAAGGCGGGATTTTTTTTGCCTAAAGAGTACAATTTACCCAAACACATACAAAATAAGTGGCTAATTCGTGGAACTGGAAGATATCTATCGCCGAGATTTAAATTTACTGGTTGCGTTGCGAGTACTGATAGAAGAAAACAGTGTCAGTAAGGCGGCAACACGTCTGAACTTGAGTCAATCGGCAATGAGTCGTGTGCTTGGTCGTCTACGTGACTTGTTGGGAGACCCGCTGTTTACTCGTCAGGGACAGCATTTGATCCCAACTCAGAAAGCGTTAGAGATCGATCGCTCATTGGGCGAACCATTAGAGTCTTTACGTCAGTTGTTATCTCCGGTTGAGTTTGACCCATTGCAATGCGTGCAGACTTTCAACATCGTGACCACCGACTATGCCATGCAAACGATCTTACCGTTCGCTTTGCCGAGAATTTACCAAGAAGCGCCAAACGTGTCTTTCAACTTCTTACCACTGCAACACGACCGTTTATCAGATCAGCTCACTTATGAAGGTGCAGACTTAGCGATTTGTCGCCCGACAGGCCCGGTGGAGCCTCTACGCAGTGAAGTGTTGGGGCGAGTGGGGGTGCTGTGTATGCTTTCAAAACAGCATCCATTAGCGGATAAAGAAATGAGCTTGGATGATTATCTGAGTCATCCACATGCCATGATCGCCATCAGTGATGGTGTTAAGGCACTGATCGAACAAGCTTTGATGGAGAAACCTAAGCGTAAAATGGTTCTGCGGGCTTATCATTTAGAAGCCGCATTGGCGATCATGGATACCTTGCCAATTATCATCACAGTGCCAGCGGACTTGGCGTATCTGGTTGCCGAGCGTTATGACTTGGTGGTGAAACCGTTACCATTCCAATTCACGCCGTTTGAATACTCGATGATTTGGCATGCGCGTTGCGAGCATTCTCCTGCTCAAGAATGGTTAAGAACGATTGTGCGTGAAGAGTGTAGCCGTCTGATAGCTAAACGTATCGAAGATATGGGACTGAACTGCTAACAAAAAAGAGCCAGCAATGCCGGCTCTTCGTCTGTTTACACTGAGTCAGTGTTTATAGCTTGATAACCACACGACCCGTTACTTGACCGTTGGTGATGTCTTCTGCATATTTCGGTGCTTCAGCAAGAGCAACTTCAGTACACGCTTGCTCGAAGTAGCTGTCTGGTAGTAGCTCGACCAGCTTTTCCCATGCAGCGATACGTTTCTCTGTTGGGCACATTACTGAGTCCACACCTTGTAGGCGAACATTACGTAGGATGAACGGCATCACTGTGGTTGGTAGATCAAAACCACCTGCAAGACCACAAGCTGCAACTGCACTGTTGTAATCCATTTGCGCCAATACTTTTGCTAGTACTTTGCTGCCTACAGTATCAACCGCACCTGCCCATACTTGCTTTTCAAGTGGACGTGCTGGTTCTTCAAATTCAGTACGGTCGATGATGCGGCTAGCACCTAGTTTTTCAAGTAGCGGGCCATTTTTTTCTACACGACCTGTCACTGCAGCAACTTTGTAGCCAAGCTGTGCTAGAAGCGTTACTGCGACTGAGCCTACACCGCCACTTGCGCCAGTTACAAGGATTTCACCATTTTCAGGTTTGATGCCTGCATCAAGCAGTGCTTGAACACATAGCATGCCTGTGAAACCAGCAGTACCAACCATCATTGCTTTCTTGCTGTCTAGACCTTTTGGTAGTGGTACTAGCCAATCTGCTTTTAGACGAGCACGCTGAGACATACCACCCCAGTGGTTTTCACCCACGCCCCAGCCAGTAAGGACAACTTTGTCACCAGCTTGGTAGCGGTCGTCTTCTGAGCTTACTACCGTACCTGCTAAGTCAATACCTGGCACCATCGGGAAGTTACGGATGATTTTACCTTTACCTGTGATCGCAAGGCCGTCTTTGTAGTTTAACGATGAGTAATCAACGTCAATCAGAACGTCGCCTTCAGGCAGTTGTGTTTCATCGATTTGCTCGATGTTAGCGATAGTACGTTTGTCTTCTTGATTTAGAACTAGAGCATTAAACATAAGGTTCTCCGATTGTGCGGTAGCATGACTCTGGGTCACATGCAGCAAGATATCAACTGGTCTAAGTGTATGTCTTCTTTGTCTATGAATAAAATGAAACTTGAGCATTTAATGTATGCTTTTCATGCATGTTTGATGTAAAACAAAAAGGGCGACATCAATTGTCGCCCTTAAGTGTAATACTAAAAATTTTAGTACTAGTTCATTTGCTTATGATTGTTGGCTCGATCACTGCAACAACGTCTTGAACTGTTATGGTCGTTCAAATACTGTCGCAATGCCCTGACCCAAACCGATACACATGGTGGCCAGACCGTATTTCGCGTCTTTCGCTTCCATTAGGTTGATCAACGTTGTTGAGATACGTGAACCAGAACAGCCTAGTGGATGACCCAATGCTATCGCACCACCGTTAAGGTTGACCTTCTCATCCATAACATCAAGCAGGCCTAAGTCTTTAGCACACGGCAGAGACTGCGCGGCAAATGCTTCGTTTAGCTCAACCACATCCATGTCTTCAATTGAAAGACCGGCACGCTTGAGCGCTTTTTTCGTCGCAGGTACAGGACCGTAACCCATAATAGAAGGATCGCAGCCCGCAATGGCCATGCCTTTAATACGTGCACGAATCTTCAAGCCAAGTTCATTAGCTTTCTCTTCACTCATGATCAATATCGCTGATGCACCATCGGACAGAGCCGATGATGTACCGGCTGTTACTGTACCGTTTGCAGGGTCGAACACTGGGCGAAGTTGAGATAGACCTTCAACGGATGTTTCAGGGCGAATCACTTCGTCGTAATCCAGAGTGAACAGTGTGCCGTCTGCTGCGTGGCCTTCAATTGGTAGAATTTCGTTTTTAAAACGACCCTCTACGGTTGCTGCGTGCGCACGAGCGTGAGAGCGAGCGGCAAACTCGTCTTGTTGCTCACGGCTAATACCATGTAATTTACCAAGCATTTCAGCCGTTAAGCCCATCATGCCCGCAGCTTTTGCTACGTTCTTTGACATACCTGGGTGAAAGTCTACACCGTGGTTCATTGGCACATGCCCCATGTGCTCAACACCACCAATTAGGCAGATTTCAGCATCGCCAGTCATGATGGCACGTGTACCGTCGTGAAGCGCTTGCATTGATGAGCCACACAAGCGGTTCACCGTCACGGCGCCAATTTCAATCGGCAGACCAGCAAGCAGCGCCGCATTACGTGCAACGTTAAAGCCTTGCTCTAGTGTTTGCTGTACACAGCCCCAGTAGATGTCTTCAATCTCGCTTGGGTTCACTTGTGGGTTACGCGCAAGAATGCCTTTCATTAGGCGCGCAGATAGATCTTCTGCTCGTGTATGACGGAAAGCACCACCTTTAGAGCGACCCATTGGAGTACGTAGACAATCGACTACGACAACATTTCTTGTTTGATTAGTCATTTTAGAATCCCTCCTTAGATAGAACCTTGCTGTTGTGCACCGTAAAAGCTTTCACCTTTCGCCGCCATATCAATCAGCATTTGCGGTACTTGGTACATCGCACCTAGCTCGGCGTGTTGTTTTGCCATTTCAACGTATTCAGCAATACCCACGCTGTCTAGATAGCGGAATACGCCACCGCGGAATGGAGGGAAACCAAGACCATAAACCAATGCCATATCTGCTTCCTGCGGAGTCGCGATGATGCCTTCTTGTAGGCACAGCACCACTTCGTTAATCATTGGAATCATCATACGTTGAATGATGGTCTGATCGTCAAAGTCCTGCTTATCGGCACAAACGTCAGCAAGTACCGGTAAGATCGCTTCGGAGAAGGTTTTCTTCGGCTTACCTTTTTTATCTATGGTGTAGCTGTAGAAGCCATTACCATTTTTCTGACCATATTTGTCTGCTTCGAACAGTGCATCAATCGCATCACGACCTTGTTTACCCATACGCTCAGGGAAACCGTCAGCCATCACAGCTTGTGCGTGGTGCGCGGTATCAATGCCGACTACGTCAAGCAAGTACGCCGGTCCCATCGGCCAGCCAAACTTACGCTCCATGACTTTGTCGATTTTCGTAAAGTCAGCACCATCACGAAGTAGCATGCTGAAACCGCCAAAGTATGGGAACAATACGCGGTTAACGAAGAACCCTGGGCAGTCATTAACGACAATTGGTGATTTGCCCATTTTCGCAGCATACGCCACAACACGGTTGATGGTTTCATCAGAGGTGTGCTCACCACGGATGATCTCAACAAGAGGCATACGATGCACTGGGTTGAAGAAGTGCATACCACAGAAGTTTTCTGGGCGTTTTAGTGATTTTGCCAATAGGTTGATAGGAATCGTCGAGGTGTTTGAGGTGATAACGGTGTCGTCACCGACATGGGATTCAACTTCACTTAAAACTGCTGCTTTTACTTTCGGGTTTTCAACGACAGCTTCAACAATCACATCAGAGTTTTCAATACCTGCGTAATGTAGGCTCGGTGTGATTGACGCTAAAATACCCGCCATCTTAAAGCCATCAATGCGACCGCGAGATAAGCGTTTATTCAGCAGCTTAGATGCTTCAGTCATGCCTAGGTCGAGCGACGCTTGCGCGATGTCTTTCATTAAGACAGGCACACCTTTTAGCGCTGATTGGTAAGCAATGCCGCCACCCATGATACCTGCACCTAACACGGCTGCACGTTGCGTGTCTTTACTTGCTGACTTCGCTGCTTTTTTCGCAATGCCTTTGATGTATTGATCATTAAGGAATAGGCCAACGAGTGATTTTGCTTCTTCCGATTTAGCCAATTTCACGAAGTGCTTACGTTCAATGTCTAACGCTTCATTACGTGCAAAGCGAGCACCTTCTTCAATCGTGATAACGGCTGTCATTGGGGCAGGGTAGTGAGGGCCTGCTTTTTGTGCCACCAGACCCTTCGCCATGGTGAAGCTCATCATTGATTCAAGCTTACTCAGCGTTAGCGGAGATGTTTTCTGTGCTCGGCGTGCTTGCCAGTCAAGTTTCTCGTTAATTGCAGAGTCAAGAGTTTGTAGTGCTGATTCGTATAAAGCATCAGTCTCTACAACTGCATCGAGTAAGCCAATTTTCAATGCTTCATCAGCTCGGCATGCTTTACCTTGGGTGATGATTTCCATTGCGCTGTCTGCGCCAATAACGCGAGGTAAGCGTACACAACCACCAAAGCCAGGCATGATTCCCAGTTTCGTTTCTGGTAGGCCGATGCTGGTGGTTTTGTCACCAATACGCATGTCTGTTGCTAGCACACATTCACAACCGCCACCAAGAGCGTGGCCTTTGATCACTGAGATGGTCGGAACGGGTAAGTCTTCTAATTTGTTAAAGATGCTATTAGCAAATTGCAGCCATTGGTCGAGCTCGGCATCCGTTTTAGCAAACAGACCTAAAAACTCGGTAATGTCTGCGCCTACAATGAATGCGTCTTTATCTGAAGTGAGCAACAACCCCTTGAGGCCTTGATGGGCAATGAGCGCATCAAGAGCTTTATCTAGCGATTCTAATGTCGCTAGGTCGAGTTTGTTGACGGATTTTGGAGAGCAGAAGCTTAGCTCTGCAATACCATCTTGTATTTCCTTTACCTGTAGGGTTTCGGCTTGGTAAATCATTGTCTATCTCCATGACATACAATCGTGGATTGTCTGTATACCTATTTCAACGACGCCGTGTACCTCGGCAAATAGGTATCGAGGAAGTCGTTTTATTTTTGTTCTGGTTTGACCAGTAAGGTTAGTTTGGATCGTGGATTGTTTAATTTCAATACATTTTTTAAACAAGTGTTTAACATTGTGCGCTGTGGCAGATCTTATGCGACGGGTAAATCACACTCGTGATAGACTTCAGGCAAATAGACATGAATCCATAATCCTATGAATGACAAGCCTTATCTGATTCCAGCAGAGCCCGCTCAATTTGAAGAAGAAATTAAAAAGAGCGTCTTCATTACTTATTTGGCACACACGCCAAGTATCGAAGCTGCAAAAGCATTTGTTGATCAAATCAAAGCTAAACACGCTGATGCTAGACATAACTGTTGGGGCTTTGTTGCTGGTCGACCAGAAGATTCGATGAAGTGGGGCTTTAGTGATGATGGAGAACCTTCAGGGACGGCAGGCAAACCAATCCTGGCGCAGCTGTCTGGATCTGGGGTGGGGGAGATCACGGCTGTGGTCACGCGATACTCTGGTGGAATCAAGTTAGGTACAGGCGGCTTGGTTAAAGCGTATGGGGGTGGGGTTCAACAAGCGCTCAAGCTGCTTCAAACTATTGAGAAAAAAATAACCACAAAGCTCAGACTAACGTTAGACTATGGGTTTATGCCTATCGCACAATCAATCATGCCGCAATTTGGTGCGATAGAAGTCGAGGCTGAATACAGCGATCAGGTCGTATTAGTGGTGGAAATTGAGCTTCGAGAAGTGAGCGCGTTTACCCAAGCAATCATCAATAAAAGCGGGGCAAAGGCAATTGTCACTCCGCTAGACGGACAATAATGAAAAACAGGAAGCAACAGGGACAGCTTCGCTAGTCAATTTATCCATGCAATTTCGTTCAATTATTCGAATCGTCGGGCTACTGCTCGCACTCTTCAGTGTCACTATGCTTGCGCCAGCACTCGTTGCGCTGATCTATCGAGATGGTGCTGGTGTGCCTTTTGTCACGACATTTTTTGTTCTGCTGTTTTGTGGGGCCGTTTGTTGGTACCCAAACCGCAGGTATAAGCACGAGCTTAAAGCTCGAGATGGCTTTCTTATTGTCGTCTTATTCTGGACAGTACTTGGCAGTGCAGGCTCGATCCCCTTTCTCATTGCTGACAATCCGAACGTCTCAGTGACAGATGCGTTTTTTGAATCGTTTTCTGCTCTCACGACGACCGGGGCGACCGTTATTGTTGGTTTGGATGAGTTACCTAAAGCGATTCTATTCTATCGACAGTTACTGCAGTGGTTCGGCGGTATGGGAATCATCGTATTAGCGGTGGCGATTTTGCCAGTACTTGGCATCGGTGGTATGCAGCTTTACCGCGCCGAGATCCCAGGTCCAGTCAAGGATACTAAAGTGACGCCGCGCATAGCAGAAACTGCTAAGGCGCTTTGGTACATCTATTTGAGCCTGACTATCGCCTGTGCTTCGGCTTTTTGGTTAGCTGGTATGACGCCATTTGATGCCATCAGTCACAGCTTTTCCACCATTGCCATTGGTGGCTTCTCTACCCACGATGCCAGCATCGGATACTTTGATAGTTACGCGATTAACCTGATTACGGTGGTTTTTCTGCTTATATCTGCATGTAATTACACACTGCACTTTGCTGCATTTGCATCAGGTGGCGTACATCCCAAGTATTACTGGAAAGATCCTGAGTTTCGCGCCTTCTTGTTTATTCAAGTGCTGCTATTTATCATTTGCTTTCTATTATTACTGAAACATCACTCTTACACATCGACATACGATGCTTTCGATCAGGCTCTGTTCCAAACTGTATCAATATCCACAACAGCGGGCTTTACGACAACAGGTTTTGCGGATTGGCCGCTCTTCTTACCTGTGCTGTTATTGTTCTCTTCCTTTATAGGTGGTTGTGCTGGTTCAACAGGCGGCGGCATGAAAGTGATCCGTATCCTGCTTCTTACCTTACAAGGTGCGCGTGAACTAAAACGTTTAGTCCATCCACGCGCGGTTTACACCATCAAAGTAGGTGGCAGTGCCCTACCGCAACGTGTTGTCGATGCGGTTTGGGGTTTCTTCTCCGCATACGCATTGGTATTTGTGGTTTGTATGTTGGGGTTGATTGCAACAGGAATGGATGAGCTCAGTGCGTTCTCGGCGGTGGCTGCGACTCTGAACAACCTCGGTCCTGGCTTGGGAGAAGTAGCGCTGCACTTTGGTGATGTTAACGACAAAGCAAAATGGGTATTGATAGTTTCTATGCTGTTTGGTCGTTTGGAAATCTTTACCTTACTTATTCTACTTACGCCGACGTTTTGGCGTAGCTAAGGGGAAATCGTGGCAAAAGCATTATTTCTATACTCTTCCCGCGAAGGGCAGACTAAAAAAATTCTCCACTATATAGATGAACAACTTCCAGACTTCGATTGTGAGCTGGTGGATTTACATAATGTCGAGACGATTGACTTCAGCCAATACGACAGAGTATTGATAGGCGCCTCTATTCGCTATGGCCATCTTAATAAAAAGCTATACCAGTTTATTGAGCGAAACCTCAATCAATTGGAGCAAAATAAAGTGGCATTTTTCTGCGTAAACCTAACCGCTCGTAAAGAGGACCAAGGAAAGGATACACCTGAAGGTAGTGCCTACATTCACAAGTTCCTAATTAAGTCGCCTTGGAAACCAACGCTAATAGGTGTTTTTGCTGGTGCACTTTATTACCCACGTTACAGCTGGTTCGACAGAACTATGATTAGGTTCATTATGTCGATGACGGGTGGCGAAACTGATACGACCAAAGAGGTGGAGTACACCAATTGGGAAAAAGTGGCTCTTTTCGCAGATAAATTCAGAGAACTGTAGAAATAACGTGCTCTTTTGACCGCTTTTGATGCAAATTTATCCG
>NZ_JAWPON010000190.1:0-847 GCF_033344315.1 Vibrio sp. 2132-1
AAAAAACATCGTCGAAAACAGTCAGCAGTTGTCAGAACAAGCACAACAGGCGAATGAACTCTCAGCCATGGCGGCAGGACGCGTTGAGCACCAACAAAATGACGTAAACCAAATTGCTACGGCCATTCATGAAATGTCGGCAACCGCTGCAGAAGTCGCAAGTCATGCAGAATTGACCGCAAGTGCATCCCAAAACTCCGCATCTGCGTGTGTGGAAGGTCAAAGCGTTATTCAGAAAAACCGAGAAGCGATTGTGTCGCTTGCTGAGCAAGTGAGTGATGCGGCAAATGTAATTTCTGAACTGGAAGCGAACACCCAAAGCATCAACCAAATCCTGTCTACGATTCAAGGCATTGCTGAGCAAACCAACCTGCTCGCTCTCAATGCGGCCATCGAAGCAGCACGCGCGGGTGAACAAGGACGCGGATTTGCCGTGGTAGCGGATGAAGTACGTGTACTTAGCCAACGCACTCATGGCTCAACAGAAGAAATCCGTACCATGATTGAAACGCTGCAAAGCAATACCAAGCTTGCCGTAAACAGCATGCAAGCCAGCACTAGCTTGGCAGATACCAGCGTGGATTACGCACAGCAAGCGCACGACAGTCTAACCAGCATCACCAACTCTATCACTGAGATTAATGATATGGCGATGCAGATTGCGAGCGCAGCAGAAGAGCAGCGAGCGGTAAGTGAAGACATCAGCCGCAATACTCAAGGCATCAAAGACGATGCAGATGTCATTGCTGAGCAATCACTGAAAAGCAGTGAAGGCGCACGCAGAATGTTCAACACAGCGAACACCATGCGAGAACACATCAGTCGCTTTAAAGTGTACACCGCCCCA
>NZ_JAWPON010000191.1:0-847 GCF_033344315.1 Vibrio sp. 2132-1
AAACAAGTCTCTCACTGGAAACTCAAATATATTGTTTAGTGCAATATCAATATCGCTTTGTCGAATAGCACTGAACAAGACATATAGAGCTTTTTTGCAGGCTGTCACAACGTCGCCATCTCTTCGAACATGGCAAAGACGTAAACATTCCTCTGCCGTCATGCCTGGCAATAAGTTCAGCTTGATGAGCGCAAAGTTCACACTTGAGTGTGTTGAGTGGGAAATGACGTCAATACAGTATTGGTTAAAGTCCTGGTTTTGTAAGTAGCCTTTGCTACCAAACTTAAGGTCATACTTTAAGAGCGCCTCTAAACTGTCAGGAATTGGGCGTGTAAGCATTTGGCCTTGAATTGCTTCAACCTGAGTCATAAAGCGCATATGGGGGATCTGCGCATGTGAAATGAAGTTCGCCCCCGCGCGAAGTAAGAACTTTTCATCTGCATATCTCAGACATTGTTGGGTCTCCCTGACAATAATCTTTAGCTGACGGCCATACGCGGACCTTAAACGGTAGCAATCTAACGCGATCTGTTGAACTTCGCTTTGGTTATCACAGCTGAAAACAATAGTTGAAGAGCGAGGGTTGTTTAACATCGCTATGAGTTCTTGATTACTCTCGGCCATACGCATCCCTTTTGGGGCTTTCACGCTTTCTCTGAAAGCTCTTCTGCTGACATAGATTCTATCGCTATCCGATTTGTCTTCTGGCATGACATGAGATTGATGCGTTTCGTAAGGCGTTGCTTTTAGCTTCTTATCTTTAGTGCTAGAGAGAAGGTACTCGTCTTGGGAAATTACACCGTGTTTATTGGACCAAAAATCCACAAGATAGCAGTAGCGAGCGTCA
>NZ_JAWPON010000192.1:0-846 GCF_033344315.1 Vibrio sp. 2132-1
ACTGCTTTACGGCAGATCTTAGAAATCTCACGCTCAAGACCACGCACACCCGCTTCACGAGTGTAGTAACGGATAATACCGATGATTGCTGAATCTTCGATGACTATCTCGTTTGGTTTCAAGCCATTACGTTGCACTTGTTTTTCAACAAGGTGACGCTTCGCAATGTTTAGTTTTTCATCTTCGGTGTAACCGGATAGACGAATCACTTCCATACGATCAAGTAACGGACCAGGAATATTCATCGAGTTAGACGTTGCAACAAACATCACATCAGACAAGTCGTAATCCACTTCTAGGTAGTGGTCGTTGAATGAGTTGTTTTGTTCAGGGTCTAATACTTCAAGCAACGCTGAAGCCGGGTCACCACGCATGTCTGAAGACATTTTGTCGATTTCATCCAGAAGGAAGAGAGGGTTTTTCACACCAACTTTCGACATTTTCTGAATCAGCTTACCTGGCAATGAACCAATGTAAGTACGACGGTGGCCTCGAATCTCTGCTTCATCACGCACGCCACCTAGGGCCATACGTACGTATTTACGGCCAGTAGCAGATGCAATTGAGCGGCCAAGCGATGTTTTACCCACGCCTGGAGGACCAACAAGACAAAGGATTGGGCCTTTTAGCTTATTGATACGATTTTGTACTGCTAAGTACTCCAGAATACGCTCTTTCACACGCTCTAGACCATAATGATCTTCGTTCAAAATCTCTTCCGCTTTCGCGAGATTTTTCTTCACTTTAGAACGCTTAGTCCAAGGTACACTTACCATCCAGTCGATGTAGCTACGAACTACTGTCGCTTCTGCGGACATTGGAGACATCATCTTAAGCTTTTGCAGC
>NZ_JAWPON010000193.1:0-844 GCF_033344315.1 Vibrio sp. 2132-1
TTTCATCGATGGACACATCGGCGAACTGGTATCGTAGTTAAAGCACAAACCGTTCCCGTTACATTCCATCGCTTGCTTAAAGCTGTCACGTACTTGTACGTCAATTTGGCGATCATAGTAACCACGTTTGGTGTCGGTTACTTTTACCAACTCTGCATCGCTATCAAGTGGCGTACAGATTTTGCCTGGGTTCATTTTATTGTGTGGGTCGAATGCAGCTTTTACGCGTCGAAGCTCAGTAAACAACTCTTTGCCAAAGAACTCCGGACCATATTCCGAGCGGAAACCTTTACCGTGCTCACCCCACATCAGGCCGCCGTATTTCGCTACCAGCTTGACGACTTCATCAGAGACTTCATGCATCAATGCTTCTTGGTGCGGGTCACACAAATCCAACGCAGGACGCACGTGCAGCACCCCTGCATCAACGTGACCAAACATACCGTAATTCAGAGATTTGCTATCTAATAGTTCGCGGAACTCTACAATGAAATCGGCCAAGTTTTCTGGTGGTACACACGTATCTTCAGCGAATGCGACCGGTTTAGCGCGGCCTTTTGCAGCGCCTAACAAACCCACCGCTTTTTTACGCATGTTGTAGATACGTCCAATACTCGCTACATCATTACAAACTTGGTAGCCGATAATGCCCGCTTCTTCTGTTTCCAACATGATATCGAGTTTGGCGGTTAACGCCGCGACCTGCGCAGCAACTTCTTCTTCGTCTTGCCCTGCGTATTCCACCATATTGATGCCAAGCATTTCTTTGTTTGGCACGTCGGTGATCAGATCGCTCACGGTGTGCCAGACAATGTCTTGCTTCGCGAGATTAAGCACTTTTGAG
>NZ_JAWPON010000194.1:0-844 GCF_033344315.1 Vibrio sp. 2132-1
CTACGCCCATGCCTCTAAAACCATAAAGCCGAGTTAGTGCTTCTATTAGCCAGGCAACAAACTCAAAATCTTTTGATTGTGTAGCGAGAACTTCTGGTACTTCTTCAACAAAAACGCGCCATAAGTTGTTATGTGTATGAATACTCTCTTCTTCGATGATGGCGTTTCGCTCTGCGTTTCTTGCCACCATTCGCTGATCTTTAAGTCGATAATAAGCAGACTGAGGAGAGACATCCTCTCTTGGATCAATGCCAGTCGGATTGTCTTCCGAAATTGGTGCAAGGACTTGCTCATACCAATCAAACATCGTGTTACTCATACTCTCCCCCTCAAAAACACAGGAATAGTCGCATCATCTCGCCTAGCGGAGTCAAACTCACTAGGTTCTTGACGCACTTTAATGAGCGCACACGTCACGTTATCACTAGCGCCACGCACCAGAGCAGAGTGCATCAATGCCAAACCAGCTTGGTTAACTGAATCTGCACATAGAGTTTTATGCATTTCATCACAGCTTAGTTCCTTGGAAAGTCCATCACTGCACAACAAGAACTGGTCACCATCCGCAAGCTGTCCCGATACTTGGTCTATCGTCACCATCTCATCAACCCCAACAGCTCGGGTAATTACATTGGCTAATGGATGGGACTCTGCGTCTTCAAATGCCAACAAGCCTTGTTCAACTAACTCCATCACTTGGCTATGGTCACGAGTTTTTTGTACAAAAGTACCGTTTCTCAATTGATAAATGCGGCTATCACCAACCCATAGGCAGTGGTAATAACCATCCTGAATAAACAACAGCACCAATGTTGTGCCCATTGTCTTTCCATCTAAGTTCATT
>NZ_JAWPON010000195.1:0-843 GCF_033344315.1 Vibrio sp. 2132-1
GCCATCCCTCCTTACTTAGGTTACAGCTACTCCATGCAGGCGTTGTGGTCGATCACTCTCGCCGTTATTTTGATCATCTTTTGTTTGATGCGCGGTGTTGCGTGGCTAAAGGAGCAGCTTGCTGGTTCAGAAATGCTGGAAGAGCGAGGAAGAATGATCTTGGCGGGGCGAGTTGAGCAAGACGCGAAGGGAGATAAAAAAGAGTGGCCTTACACCGCGAGTGAAGCACTCGATGTGTTGATTGAAGAATTACAGGATGCACGCCAGGAGCGCAGCCGCTTTGATACCTTTATCCGTACTCAAACTTTTCTCGATAAGCTCACTGGAACAGCCAATCGAGTGCTCTTTGATAGCAAGCTGGAATCGGCTCTTTTAGAGAGTGGCGCACGTGGCGCGGTCTTGCTGATTCGTATTCAAGATTGGAAGCTCGTGGAAGAAGAGCAAGATAAGCAAATCACCGACGAGTTTATTGTTGAAGTCGGTAGCTTGTTATCCAATTTAGTGCAGCGTTACCCAGACGTGGTGTTCTCTCGTTATTACGATGCCGATTTTGCACTGTTCTTACCTCATCAAAGCGCCAAAGATGTTGCCAACTTGGCCTCACAATGTATTCGTCAACTAGAGAAACTTACGCCGCCAGATCCGCTCGACCCCGACAACTGGTGCCATATTGGTATCACAATGTACAAAGAGGGAGAGCGACACAGCCAAATTATTGATGAGGCGGAAACGGCACTCAGAAGTGCGCAGCTACAAAACAACAATAACTGGAGCCGTTTTAAGAAATGGAACCACGATGAAGAAGCGCGCGGAAGTGTGAGATGGCGTACGTTATTTGATACG
>NZ_JAWPON010000196.1:0-841 GCF_033344315.1 Vibrio sp. 2132-1
CAAGGTTACAAAGTTGGCAAAGTGAATGTCGACTTACAGCGTCAAGATGATCGTTTGGAGTGGAAAAACATTACCTTCAGTAGCGGCAAAAACCGCATCGATATGAATGGTTGGTGGGAGCTGACCAAAGATCGTAGCCATTCCAATCTGACGTTAAAAATGAAAGGCGATAACAACACGGATCTGATGGAGCGTTTTGGTATCACGTCTGGGATCCAGCAAGCGCCATTTGAGATCAACGCCAATATGAATTGGGATGGTGCGCCTTGGTCGATGAAGACACCAACCTTGCAGGGGAATGTCTCGACGGAGTTTGGCAAAGGAGTCGTGAGTGAAGTCAGCGGCGCGGCGCGTTTGCTTGGCTTATTTAGCTTGGACTCCATCATTCGTAAGATGCAGCTCGATTTTACCGACGTATTCGACAAAGGTATGGCGTTCAACTCCATCACGGGTACAGGCAAAATCCAAGATGGTGTGTTCATCACCAATGATATTGTGATGGATGCGCTAGCTGGTGAAATGCAAATTCGTGGTATTGCAAACATGACCAGCAGAATGGTGGATGCGGAAGTGAAGTTTACGCCGGATATTACGTCAGGGTTACCAATGTTGACGGCGTTTGCGGTGGCCCCTCAAACCGCTCTGTACGTGCTGGCGATTTCCACGGTGATTTCTCCTGTTGTAGAGGTGTTCACCCAAGTGAATTACGAGGTCAAAGGCCCGTTAGATTCACCAACCGTAAAAGAGATTTCACGTAGTAAAGGCGAATACAAGCTGCCAGAAAAACTGCGTGAGCAGGCTAAATAGATCGCCCGACTAAGTGGTAGAAGGAAGAGAACAC
>NZ_JAWPON010000197.1:0-840 GCF_033344315.1 Vibrio sp. 2132-1
ATACAACCCGAAGGAGTTTCGAGTTGATGTTCAAATCACCAAAGTTGTCTCTCATTATTTGAATGAGCGAGAGACATTCGATTTTGCCGGACTCAAATTCCAAGAACACTTGAATGTGTTTTTAGTTGTATTCATAAATGAATACTTTGAGAACTTTACAAACAATCTTAAAGATTGTTTTGTCAGCTTTCCAAATTGTTAAAGAGCTATGTTGCTTCACAAGGAAGTTACATTTTCTAAAGACTTTCAGAGTCAAAAACACCAACCAGTATCAATTGCTTGTTCTGGTTTGGACGTTTTATTCCAAAAATACTTAGAGAATGGTGGGCGATACCGGGCTCGAACCAGTGACCCCCTGCTTGTAAGGCAGGTGCTCTCCCAACTGAGCTAATCGCCCACATTAGTTTTACTTCTTAGTGGAAGAAGTTCCTCGAATGGTGGAGCTATGCGGGATCGAACCGCAGACCTCCTGCGTGCAAGGCAGGCGCTCTCCCAGCTGAGCTATAGCCCCATCGAGAAATGGTGGGTCGTGCAGGATTCGAACCTGCGACCAATTGATTAAAAGTCAACTGCTCTACCAACTGAGCTAACGACCCAATGGTATCCCGTAGGGGAGTCGAACCCCTGTTACCGCCGTGAAAGGGCGGTGTCCTAGGCCTCTAGACGAACGGGACACTAAGTGAACATCTTGGGGGATGTTCTATCTCTTAAACTTCATAAACCGTATCAATCTGTGTGAACACTCATCGCAATAATCATCGTATAAGGAGGTGATCCAGCGCCAGGTTCCCCTAGCGCTACCTTGTTACGACTTCACCCCAGTCATGAACCACAAAGTGG
>NZ_JAWPON010000198.1:0-840 GCF_033344315.1 Vibrio sp. 2132-1
TGCGCCAAGAGATTGGCCATCGTCACTTCAATCCATTACTTAACTTTGCTGCTACCGCATTTGTAACCACGTTGATTTCTGCTCAAGCTGAAATTTACCAAATTGGCAATTTACCAACCGTAGCGATGGCATCGTCGGTATTGATGTTGGTGCCTGGTTTTCCACTGATTAATTCGGTAGCAGACATGCTAAAAGGTCACATTAATATGGGTATTGCTCGGTTTGTAATGGCCAGTTTGCTGACCTTAGCAACGTGTTTGGGCATTGTGGCGGCAATGAGTGTAACTGGTATTTGGGGGTGGGCAATTTAATGAATATTTTTGATTTAACGCTCGGTTTGCTCAATGACATGTTTTTTGCAGCCATCCCTGCAGTCGGCTTTGCGTTGGTGTTTAATGTGCCACAGCGAGCTTTGATCTATTGCGCGGTAGGTGGTGCGATTGGTCACGGAAGCCGTTACTTGATGATGCAGTTTGGAGTACCGATTGAGTGGGCGACCTTCTTCGCTGCCACCTTGGTTGGCATGATAGGGGTTCATTGGTCTCACCGCTTTTTGGCTCATCCAAAAGTGTTTACTGTCGCTGCATTGATACCTATGGTGCCGGGAGTTTTTGCTTACAAAGCGATGATTGCGATGGTGGAGATTAACCATTTGGGTTACTCGCCAGAGTTAATTGCGACCTGCATGGAGAATTTTCTTAAAGCCATGTTTATTATTGCTGGTCTAGCAGTTGGCCTCGCAGTTCCTGGGCTGTTATTCTACCGCCGCAGACCGATAGTATAAGGACCCGACATGATCATTAGTATGATTGCCGCGATGGCAGACAACCGCGTTATTGG
>NZ_JAWPON010000199.1:0-840 GCF_033344315.1 Vibrio sp. 2132-1
CAGAACGAATCCAATTTAACATTCGGTCACTCGCTCTTTTTCCTGATCTAAACTACAACGCACGGTATTTATCTCTCAATCTTTGACGCACCAACTCTGCCAGCGCGTTCACAGCAAAGGTGAAGACAAACAAAATCAACGCAGCGAGGAACAACAAACGATAATGCGAACTGCCAACTTCAGACTCTGGCAACTCCACCGCAATGGTTGCCGATAAGCTGCGAAGTCCTTCTAAAATGTTCCAGTCCATTAGCGGCGTGTTGCCAGTCGCCATCAAGACAATCATCGTCTCACCAACCGCACGTCCAAGCCCCATCATAATGGCGGAGAAAATACCTGGGCTGGCCGTAAGGAGCACGACGTAAATCAAGGTTTGCCAAGGAGTGGCCCCAAGCGCTAACGATCCATCAGACAAGTGCTTTGGTACAGAGAAAATGGCATCTTCCGCAATGGTAAAAATGGTAGGAATCACTGCAAAGCCCATCGCAAGGCCAACCACCAAAGAATTACGCTGATCAAAACCAATCCCGTGATTGGTCAAAAACAAACGCATGTCGCCACCAAAGAAGGTTTGTTCAATACTTGGAGAAATCCAAACTCCGATACCAATCAACAGTAAAATCACTGGCATAAGAACCAGCGCATGCCATCCATTAGGTAGACGATTACGCAGAGATTGAGGTATCAGAGCCCACAAGCCCCCCATGACCATGGTGCTCAATGGCAACACAAACAACATCACCACGACCGTAATCAGATGGTCTTCGACTATCGGAGCAAACCATAACCCGGCAAGGAAACCGATGATGACGGTCGGCAGTGCTTCCATCAATTCAATGG